>DAOPJS010000079.1:0-5915 GCA_035399785.1 Alphaproteobacteria bacterium | reverse complement strand
ATTTACGGGTATTGATTCCCCGTATGAGCCGCCTGAAAACCCTGATTTGATTGTTGATACGCAGTTCAATGATGTTGATACCTGCGTCGAACAAATCGTCAATTATATCGAGGCGAATGTCAGAGTAGACAAAAATAATAACAAAGCCACAGCGGAAGGACGCGTCGTTGCCATCAGCTAACCCGCAAACAAAAAGCATCATTCTTCAGCATCTTCCGGCGCTGTGTAATCAGGTGCGCCGCGTTGCAATTGCGGCGGGGGAGGTAACGCTCGATTATTTTGATGAAAGCGGTTACCAAGGTGCCGATGCCAAGGATGATGGCTCTCCCGTGACATTAGCGGACCAAAAGGCCGAAGATCTGATTGAAAAGGCGCTTAAGGAAATTACACCTGAGGTGCTTATTATCGGGGAAGAAGCCGCCGCAGAGGGGTATCGTCCCGATCTGACAAATGAAGAATATTTCTGGCTGGTTGATCCGCTGGATGGGACCAAGGAATTTATTTCCGGCAGCGGTGATTACACTGTCAACATAGCGCTCATCCATCACAACAAGCCTGTTTTGGGGGTTGTCTATGCGCCCTATCATGGAGAGCTTTATGCGGCCTGCGGTGAAGGGACGGCTATTCGCTGGATGGAGGATTCAGGGAAAGAAAAACCGATCTATGTGCGTGAGGCGCCCAATGAAGGTTTAACGATTGTATCGAGTAAATCTCATGGGAAAGGCGACAGGCTGGATAGTTTTTTATCGCATTATAAAATCAGAAAACAGATACAGCGCGGAAGCTCGCTGAAAATATGTTCTATTGCGGCAGGAAAAGCCGATATGTATCCGCGTTTTGGTCTGACCTGTGAGTGGGATACGGCCGCCGCCCATGCGGTGCTAAATGCTGCGGGGGGATTTCTGACGGATATTCAGGGGCGTGAATTAAGCTATGGCGGCGCCGACCCGAAATTCCTGAATCCTGAATTTATTGCGCGGACACCGTCAATCGACTTACCTTCATAAATATGGCTTCAGGTTCAAAAAAAGTTATCATTGCAGCGCTGATCGGCAATAGTTTGATTGCCCTGACCAAGTTTGCGGCCGCAGGGATGACGGGCAGTTCTGCTATGTTATCGGAGGGGGTTCACTCCCTTGTTGATACAGGCAATCAAATTCTTCTGTTGTATGGATTAAAACAGGCGCAAAAACCCGCCGATGAAAAATTTCCGTTCGGTCACGGTAAGGAAGTTTATTTCTGGAGCTTTGTTGTCGCCATTTTGATTTTTGCCGTCGGCGCGGGAATATCAATTTACGAAGGTATTCATCATATTTTACATCCTGCACAAATTACCAATCCGATGGTCAACTACATCGTCCTTGGTTTTGCGATGATATTTGAAGGCGGTGCCTTGTTTTTTGCCTTGAGTGAATTTAATCGTGTCCGTGGCAAGAGGCGTGCGTTTGAAGCGGTTGTTAAAGGAAAAGACCCGACATTATTTGTGGTTTTGTTTGAAGATTCTGCCGCCATGTTAGGCTTGGTCTTCGCATTCCTGGGGGTATTCTTAAGTCAGATGACGGGGCAGGCATATTGGGATGGCGCGGCCTCTGTTTTAATCGGCTGTATTTTGGGATTAACCGCCGCGTGGCTGGCTTATGAAACGAAGGGTTTGCTTATCGGGGAGCGTGCCGATACGGAGACAGTAAACGGTATCAAAAAAATTCTGTCAGAACAAAACGGCGTGCGTAAAGTGAACGAGGTGCTGACCCTTCATATGGGACCCGATTATATCTTGGCGAATATCAGCTTAGAATTTTCGGATAATTTGGCGACAGGACAATTGGAAAATATTATTCACACACTCGATCGTGCCATAAAGTTATCTTACCCGCAGGTAAAAAGGGTTTTCATCGAAGCGGAAGATCACGGCGCCGTCAAAAATTCCTGACTTAACGGCTTAAATCAATATAGACACGGTGATTTGGGTTGGCGGGCGTTGGCGGAAGATATCCCTGACCCACTTTCTGGCTTTTATCCGTCAGCATCAATTGCAGCGTGTTGTCTTTAATGGACGCATACTTAATCAGCGATGAACGACGGCTTAGTGATTGAGGATCAACGTCAATTGTGGCCCCTTCAATTGTGGCTGTGGCGCTGCGGCCGTTATCATTCATGACGAAATCGACATTAATTTTTTGCGGTCCTTCAAACACCAGACGGGTTTTACCTTCGTGGTCGGCAACACGTAAACTTTCGGTAATATAGCCGGCAGACGGATTGCCGCTAGCGGGTTCTATATCCTGCGGCGCGGTATTATTTTTTGCTTCCCTGTATTCGACGGCCTCCTTTTTGACAGGGGCGGCAGGGGAGGGTTTCATCGACGGGGCTTTTAAGGAGGCATCACGATAGGTTGGGGCGGGCTTTTGTATGCCGTCTCTTTCATTGACCATGACTTCCAATTGGTAAGTCAAATTTTCCAGATCGTTATCAATTTCGCTTAAATGGGCAATGGTCGGCGACATTTTTGCAATTTTATCAGACAGCGCCTGCACGGCCTGTTCCAATCGGTCAAAGCGGGCATCATCATCGCTGAGGCGGGCGGCAAAAAGATTTTCGTTATTCAAACCCTTTGGCTGCGCCATTGATTTATTATTTTTAAACAGCCCCACTTGATGAACCGATATATTATCTTCTTCGGGGGCAGCTTCGGCAATATCGCGTGCCTTATCAATGCTGATGCTTTTGGAGGTTTGGTAAGGCGGCTGGGAGAATTTGCTTTTCGGTCTGTCCGGCTTTCCATAGTCGCACGCCGTTACGTTCGGCAATGCCAAACATATTAAACACAGAGCCAGCCATTTCGATCTCTGTTCCCCATGCCTGAAAGGGCGAGAGGACAAGCGTTTCAACATTTAAATAGCCTTTTAGAAAGTCTCACCGAATAGCAAGACCAGAGACTTGATTATTGGCCAATTCGCACGATACGTCAAATATTCTCTGCCAATAATCAGCCGCCGTTTTTACGGGATTTCTAGTTCACGGTGATGCTGTAAACACCATCGTAGGAACCGTCAGTAAAACCGCTGCCTGACCCGTCACTGCTTAGGGTCGCGCCCACATCAAAAGTCGCAGATCCCGAGAGATTTGTTACGATAAGCGCAGGGTTGGTGAAACTGTTGCTGAGAGAAAAGACGGGTGTTCCCCCATTGGTCAGATCAACAAGGTTGATTGTTACGTTCAGGATTTTAAGCGGCGGGTACCCCATGACGGTGAAGTTCCCTAATTGCGGATCGGTAAAAAATACAATCTGCGGATCCGCATTATAATTACCGTTGGATAAAAGCTGGATTTGCCGCGGGGCATTGTTATCCGTCAGCATGATTGTCCCAAAGCGCAAAGGCTGGTTTTCTGTGATTGTCTGTGCCCGCGCCGCTTGCGGGGCATATAAAAGCAGGGTGCAGAAAAGAAGCGGCAGTAATTTACAGCGATAATGAAGCTTCATCGTAAATCTGCCCCTTTTTCTTATCGTCATAGTAACGAACAATTAAGCGTGTATCGGCGCCGGGTGTTTCATAAAGGGGAACCTCGACCGTCCGTTTATCAATATCGGTGAAAATATTCATATTTGTAATGCGCCCGATACGACGATCTTTACCGTCGGCATCTTCTGCCAAGACCTCAAGCACGCCCATGGTGCTGGCATTTCCCGAGCGGGTTATATCCAAATGTAGTTCCGGTTTGCCGGTCTTTGTTTGGGTGCTCTGGACAAGGGAAACATTGTCAATCTTTGCCGTGGCACTGACATTACCGTGACGGACAACAACGGGAATGGTGACGCCGATATTCGCGATAACGCCGACGGATTGTTTATTTTCCGGCTTTCTTTCGTCATCTTGCGCCAGACGTGTGGCTTTGACGTGAAAACGATATTCCCCCTCAGGCAGATCGGCGGGTTTGCGTAAAGAGAGGCGGATTTTCTGACGGCCATAAGGATCAAGGGTAAACTGGCGTGGAGAAACGCGGACAATTTCTTCCGGATCGAACGCGGCATTCAGGGGGGCTTGAAGTTTTTGGTAAATACCATCTTGGTTCTGGGAAAAATTTACAAGTTCAACACGAAAAGTGCCTTTGACATCGAACAAATTGAGAATGGTTATTTCACCGTTACGTTCACGATTCTCGATAATTATTTTTTGCGGAATAATGTCAATTCGTGCCTGAACGGGAATTGAAACAAATAAACCAATTAAAAAAAGAGTCCAAAAATACTTTTTCATTTCTTTTTTCTGTTTGTCGAAAGTGGATAACCCCCGCCGATTCTGGGCGGAGGTTATTTTTACTAGTAACTGAAGACGACGTCATAGGTTCCTGAATAGGTGCCGTCCGTATAGGCGGCGGAAGATCCTGACGTTGTTGTGATTGTGGCGCCGATATCCAGCGTATTCGTCCCGCCGCCAAAGGCAGAATCAAATGTTTCCGTCCACGGGGTGGAAATTGTACGGTTTGCGGCAACACCGCCATTCCAGCTTGTTGTGAATTGATCAAGAACGAAGCTTTCGCCGCCGTTAACCGGATCAACCACGTTATTGATTTCCACATTCAGCGTGACGCCGTCGGCGCTGTCTGCGACGGTAACCTGACCGGCGGACACAGAAGCGGCGTCAAGGATGGCAGTAATGGCTGTTCCGCCGCCTGTCGCAACGGACGGTGATCCGGCGGTATCAACCGTGACGGTAGCTGTCTGCGCCGTATCGCGAACAGCGGTAATCATTCCGAAATTTAACTGTGCCGGCGTCGCCAATGTCACGGAGTTTTCAACGACAACATCGGCAGTCATGTTGGCGGTTTGTGCCTGCGCGTAAGGCGTTATCCCTGTCAAAGTTGCCATAGATAAAGCAACTATAGGTATATATTTATAGAATTTCATATTCATCTTCCTTTTTTGCTATGTGAATAAAATATGGGTGTTAAAACCCTGTTTTTGATCCACCCATTAAATGAATGGTTCCATATATTTATCATAGTAAAACAGTTAAAACATTATTAAGTTTTTAGGGCAAGGGGATATAAACAGTTTACTCAACTTATAGTTGATATATTATTCTTTTATATCACTTAAGAAAAAGGACAGAATAAAGTGTTGTTTTGTTATCGGAAACCGGCGGCTTTATTAGGCTCAGACAGTTTTTATAAGGACGTTCTTTTTCCGTTCCCGCTTTATGGTGTCCTTCGCTCGGAACGCCGATGCATCATAAAGCTTTATGAATTTATTTTCATCATGAGTACCATCGTAGTGATTGGTCTTGCGCCTCTTCCGTCATTTGCCGATGACCATGCCGACAGCATCGCCAATCTGGATCAATTGCCCGAGGGGCAGACATTATTGCTGCGCCCGCGTGTCGATAAATTCTTTTTTAAGGATGATCTTTACGCCTTGCGGAAAAATAATACGCTTTATTATTCCTTGGGTGATTTAATCGATGTTTTGGATCTGTCGATTGATTTCGATGAAGATACAGGGCAAGGACAGGGTTGGTTTCTTCGGGAAGATTGGCCGATATCAATCGACCTTAATCAATATAAAGTTCTCTCCCGCGGTGAAGAATATTCATTAAATGAAGAATCGATAATTCATCAGGATGATCTGTATTTTATCAAACAGGATGACATTGAAAAAATATTCGCTTTTTCTTTTAAACCCGATGTTGCCCAGCAATATATCGGCATTGAAAGCGAGCATCCTTTGCCGCTGGTGGCAAAGGCCGAGCGTCGTAAAAGAAGAACAAGCGGAGGAAATGCTCTGAATGCGGCCGTCTTGCCGCGGGTTGAAAATGAATCATCCTGGCTGGATTTGAATACGGCAGATGTACGTTTAGGAACCAGATTTCACAAACAAAAAGGACAACAAACATCGGCACGGCATAACGGCGTCGTGG
>DAOPJS010000078.1:0-5986 GCA_035399785.1 Alphaproteobacteria bacterium | reverse complement strand
CGCCCGTTTATCAAAAACACTTTTAACGTCTACAGCGGTTTTTCTATTACAGACATCCTTTGCCTATGCCGATGCAAAGGACGATAAAATCGCTGCCATGGAACAACAAATCATGGTGATGATGGAAGAAATCAAAACAATGAAGGCAGAGCGCGCCGCAGAAAAAGCAGAGCAAACCGCGCTGAAACAAAAAGTTCAGGCACTTGAAACCAAGACTGAAAATGCGGTGGCCAATATATCTCCTGCGGCCGGAGGTGATAAAGACCAGAGCGTTGATATATCCATGAAGGGATCTGCGCCAAAATTTTCCAGTGGTGATTTTTCATGGCAACCGACAGGGCGTATCCATCTGGACGCCGGATCATTTAATGATGATAAGCGGGATCATCCCAATGGGGCGGAGTTCCGCCGCGCCCGCCTGGGCATGCAGGGAAAAGTTTCAAAGGATTTCGGCTATAAGGCCGAGATTGATTTTGCCAATGAGGCCGTGGCCTTTAAGGATGTCTATATGAATTACACAGGCGTTGATAACACCGAAATTCGTGTCGGTCATTTCAAACCGGGATATTCGTTGGAAGACATGACCAGTTCAAATGACATTACCTTTGTTGAACGCGCGGCTGTTGTTGACTCTTTCGGCACGTCGGAGCAGATAGGGGCGGGCGTCATTCATCACGGGGATAATTATCATGTTGCTGCCGGCATGTTTAATGACGATGCGGGGAAGCAAAGCAGTGATGACGAAATGTGGTCTGTTGCCGCCCGCGTTGCCGCAGCGCCGATCAATGACGGTACCCATCTGATCCATCTGGGGGCTTCGGCATCATATCGTGAACCGGATCAGGCAAATGACACATTTGATTTCGATGCAACCGCAGAAAACAGATTGCAGACTGTTGATTCAGTGTCTTCCGTCATCACGGACGGTGAAAGCGCGACAATTTACGGGATAGAGGCGGCGGCGGCATCGGGGCCGTTCTCCGTGCAAGGGGAATACCTCATCGCCGATGTTGATAATCGCGGCGGGCAGGACCCGACATACCAAGGGGCCTACGGACAGGTCGCCTGGAGTGTCACGGGAGAAAGCAGACCCTATAAAATCGAAAAAGGCGCGTTCAGCGGTATTAAGCCGGCGCGTCCGCTTGATCCGTCAAAAGGGGATTGGGGCGCGCTCGAATTGGCGGCGCGTTATTCCTATCTTGATTTGAATGATGGCGGCCTGAACGGCGGAGAGATGAACAATATTACCTTGGGCGCAAACTGGTACCTGAATGATTACATGCGATTGATGGCCAACTACATCATGGTGGATACAGATAACAACGCCACAACCGCCAATGATGATCCCGATATCATGCTGCTCAGATCACAGGTGAAGTTCTAGGAAGACCATCCTTGCTCTGATTTAATCCGCTTGCTGAGATACATAAACGGTGTATCGCAAAGGGCGACGGCAACTTTGACGGTATAACCGGCAAGGGCAATTTGGAACAGGTCAGGGAATACGCCGTAAAACGCCACCAGATAAAAAATGGTTGAATCCAGTGCCTGCGATACCATCGTGCTGAGGTTATTGCGAAGCCACAAAAAACGCTCCTTGGTTTTTTCATGGATGAAATGATAAAACCAGACATCAAAATGCTGCGATACAAAATAGGCAAGGGCGCCGCCAAGGGTCATCCGCAAGGACATTTCAAAAACGGTTCCCATGGCGTTTGAGACTTCGCCCGCGTAATCTTCCGGCTGTAGCAACAGCGCCAACTGCGTCAGCACGGTAAACACAAACAGGCTGGCAAATCCGATACGAATAATTTTATAGCCTTCCTTTTTACCAAAGCGCTCCGTCACCATATCGGAGGTCAGATAAATACTGGCGTAGACCGCTTCTCCCAGCGTGATCGGCAGGCCGAAGATCATTGAAATTTTTGCGCCGACACAGGCCAAAACGGCAGAGGCAACAACGACATAGGCCGTCGCCCATTGCCGCCCCAAACGAAACGCGGTTAAGGCACAGCCAAGACAAAAAACAGTCGCAATAATAAAGATGGCTTCGTTTGACATACGGGTGCTTTATTGAGTTTTTTACGCTATGGGCTTTGATCTAAAAAATCAGTTATTACTTTCTTCTTCAATTTTTTGCCATATTTTTTCTCTTTTGAGTGTTGATTGATAACGATTTTTTAAAAGTTCTTCCGATTTTAAAACGCCGTTTAAAAGTAATTTCCCCGTAGGATTATAGAGTATCAATCCAAGATAATTCCATGCGTTATCCGTAGAATATTTCTTATGAAGATTGTTTTTTCCAAAGCTATCAGGGGCGTTTTCAGAAGTTTTTATTACGTCATTTGCGTATTCGGCAAAAAGATTAAGCGTATTATTTTTTGCGTAAAAAGCAGAGCGATTATCCAGCTCCTGCTTAACGTAGTTATTTAATTGTTTAAAGGTATTATTATATTCCGCCTGATAGATTTTTCTTAAATCCATGCCATTTTCACCAAATGCAGGGCGAATAAGGGCATTTTTGATTCTGGAGAGTGTATCGGCATCTATATCGTAACCGTCAATGAGTTGAGTTATTACATCATTCGTAAAATTTTGTGTAATCATAACGATCGCAGCAAAAACCATGGATTGGCGGCTGGAGAGCATGTTGTTCAACATGTTCATGTTATCAATCCATAGATTAATTGCCTCTTCTGTGGCACCTAATTTTTTCAGCGCAATAAGACGGGCATTAAATAGAGTTTCAAGCAAAATAAAATCTTGTCCTCTGAAGTAATCCGTCTGTTGTATTGTGTCATCATCAAAGGAGTATGTGATCATGTCTTCATCAAAGTGATCATATTTTGACATTTCTTCCAGTCGGTTAAGCAGGGTTTTATTTTTGCTTATTGTTTCTTGTAATTCTTCCAGAGATTGACATTTTTCTTCTTTCGGCGCGTCTTGCAAAAACCAGCAATATAAACCTTCGGCATTACCATGAAATTCAAGAATATCATCAATTTTCTTGTCTGTATGGTCTTCATAAATCTGAAGTCCGGCATCGTAAGGTTTTTGTCCAAGGGGAACGCCAAAGCCTTTAAGGTAGACATCGCCATTTTGCTCTAAGGGAATTTGAACCTGATTGAAAAATAACTCTTGGGATAATTCAGAAGGTTTTGTATCAAGTTGATTGATACAAAACCATAAGGCTAAAACCGTTATAATACCGGCAATAAAAAGTCCGATTATTTTTAATATTTTCTTCATTTCGCGCCTTTTCCTAAATAATTAAACCACCACCGGTTTTTGTCCGCTGAGGCTTTCGGCGAGGTCGGCGACTTCTTGTGTGGCAAGTGCCAAGGCTTCTTCATCAATGCCGCGCAGGACGAGGGTCGTGCCGAATTTGCCGTTTTGATATTTCGGATAGGAGCCAATCGAAAGCTGCATATAACGGTTTTGTATTTGGGTGAGGCCGTCGGCGATCAGGCTTTCGGGAATATCGGCGGTGACGGAGCGGGAGATAACGGGCTTTCCCCCTTTTAATGTCGGCGCCACGGCGTCGAACATTGCCTGCATAATGCGGGGCACCCCCGCAAAGACATAGACATTTTCAATGTTGATTCCCGGCGCGCCGCTGACGGGGTTGGGGATGAGGGTTGCCCCTTGCGGGATCAGCGCCATTTTCTTGCGGCTTTCGGTGATGTCGGACGGGTCTTTATAATAGGACAATAATTCCTGATACGCGGCGTCGTTCAATTCCAGCTCTACGCCGAAGGCGGCGGCGACACTTTCGGCGGTGATGTCATCATGGGTCGGTCCGATGCCGCCCGTGGTGAAGACATAATCGTGACCGCGGCGCATTTCATTGACGGTGTCCATAATGCGGTCTTTCTTATCGGGGATCACGCGCACTTCGTTGAGGCGGACGCCGATTTCGTTCAATTGTTCGGCAATCCACGGCGTGTTCTTGTCATGGGTGCGGCCGGAGAGGATTTCATCGCCGATAATCACCAATGCCGCCGTATATATGTCTTTTGTCATGTTTTTGCCCTTTGAAAATGCGCCTCTTATATATAAAGTGTTCCGCATGATGACACAAGCAAACGAAAAACGGACACCGAAATACTCCCATAGCGGGGTGGAGCTGCACTCCAAGGAAGATTTCGAGGGCATGCGCAAGGCAGGGAAACTGGCGGCGCAGGTGCTGGATATGATTACGGAGCACGTGGTGCCGGGGGTAACAACGGAAGAGCTGGACAGGCTTTGCCACCTGTATATTACCAAGCACGGGGCGATCCCCGCGCCGTTGAATTACAAGGGGTTTCCTAAATCCATCTGTACCTCCATCAACCATGTTGTCTGCCATGGTATTCCCGAGGAGAAATCCCTGCGGGAGGGAGATATCCTTAATATCGATGTCACGGTGATTTTGGATGGCTGGTACGGTGATACATCGCGCATGTATTATGTCGGCGATAAAATCTCCGTCAAGGCACGTAACCTGTGCGAGATTACGTATGATTGTATGATGGCAGGAATAGAAGCGGTCAAACCCGGCGCAACATTGGGTGATGTCGGTCATGCCATTCAAACCATGGCAGAGGCCAACCGTTTTTCCGTCGTGCGTGATTTTTGTGGCCATGGTCTGGGGCGGGTTTTCCATGCCCAGCCATCTGTCGTGCATTTCGGCGAACCGGGAAAAGGTATTGTATTGGAGCCGGGAATGTTCTTCACCATCGAGCCGATGATTAATGCCGGTAAATATCATACCAAGGTATTGGCTGATGGCTGGACGGCTGTCACGCGTGACCGCAGTTTATCGGCGCAGTTCGAACATTCGCTCGCCGTCACCGATGACGGTTTTGAAATCTTTACTTTATCCCCTGCGGGATATACGCGGCCGCCCTATGGCTGAGGCGGCGGAGAAAAACCTGAACGCCGGCCATCGCGACCGCCTGCGCGAGAGGTTTTTGAATGCCCCTGACGCATTGCCTGATTATGAATTGCTGGAATTGCTGCTCTTTATGGCGATCCCGCGCAAGGACGTGAAACCGATTGCCAAGAAACTCATCGACCGATTCAAGAATATGAACGGCGTACTCAATGCTTCGCTCAATGATTTACAGGGTGTGGAGGGGATCAGTCATAACAGCGCTGTTGCCATCCGTGCAATCCGCGCGGCGGGGCTGCGTCTGTTGAAACAGGAAATGGTCGGACGCCCCGTGCTGAGTTCATGGCAACGATTGCTCGATTATTGCGAGGCGGCCATGGCCAATGAAAACAGAGAACATTTTCGCCTGCTTTTTTTGAATAAAAAGAATGAAGTGATCGCCGACGAAGTGCAGCAGACAGGAACTGTCGATCATACACCCGCTTACCCGCGGGAAATTATGAAACGGGCGCTGGAATTGGGCGCGACAGCGCTTATCCTTGTGCATAATCATCCCAGCGGTGACCCGACGCCAAGCGCCGCAGATATTCAAATGACAAAAAAGATTATCGCGGCGGCGCAGCCCTTTGATATTGTCATCCACGACCATCTGATCGTGTCACGCAACGGCACGACCAGTTTCAAGACCCTAGGGCTTATTTAATGGAAAAAGAAAAATATGGTGCGGCTGGGGGGACTTGAACCCCCACGACCTAAGGTCAACGGATTTTAAGTCTATTGCCATTATCATATCCCATTGATTTAATTTATTTTTTTATTTTTTCACAAAAAGTGTGTAAGACTTTGTGTAAGTTTTGGCATTATTTACCGCAAATATTACACAGATTTCAATACGAATAACCCTACATATTTTGAATATATCAATTCCTCTAAAATACAAAATAATAACAGGCTGCCCCAGATAAATCTTAAAAAATTAACGACTTCTTTAGCATATTCGGGTATGCTTAAATTGTCGTAACTATTTGTTTTTTCTGAAAAATATCGATAGGCATCAGCGAGGGTTTTTAAAGGTTAATGCCAAGTTATACGTTAGAATTAGAGCTTTTTAGC
>DAOPJS010000077.1:0-5997 GCA_035399785.1 Alphaproteobacteria bacterium | reverse complement strand
TTTTATATTTGGCCGCCAGCTTCGATGATGGTCATGCCGCATTGAAAGAAGCAATGAAAAGGGATCCCGATAATCCGCGCGCCTATTCAAAATTATCCAATATTTATGAGCGTCTGGACGAGGCCGATGACGCGCTTTGGGCGATTGACAAAGCCATTGAGCTTTCACCGGATACCCCGCTGTTTTACGCCAGAAAAGCCTCTATTCTGCATATCGCCAATGATATTGAACGCGCGCTTGAATGTGTTGATCAAGCACTGGAAATGAATCCGAATTTAATGCCGGCATTGATTTCCAAGGCAGAGATCCTGATTGCTGTTAACCGCATTGATGAAGCAAAAGAAGTTTTGCAAAAAGCCAAAAAAGTTGATCCTGATCATCCGCTTATTTATTTCACGACATCCAGTGTTAAAAAATTCGAAAGCGAAGATGATGAAGATTTTCAAAAAATGCTTTCGCTGCAAGATAAAGTCAGCAACATGGGAAGTGTTTTCAGCTCTTCATTAAATTATGCGCTGGCAAAGGGATATGAACACCAGAAACAATACGATAAAGCCTTTGAACATTTAAATATTGCCAATAAGGAAAAACGTAAAACCCTTCCTTATGATGAAAAAAGCCAGCCGGCAATTTTTGAGAAAATGAAAAGTGATTTCTCACCCGAAGTTATCAAGGAATTTGAAGGAAAAGGGTACGATTCCGACCTGCCTGTTTTTATTGTCGGGATGCCGCGTTCCGGCACAACCTTGACGGAGCAAATTATTTCTTCACATCCTGATGTTTTCGGCGCGGGAGAACTTCCCGATATTATGCGTACCAAACGCAGAATTGGCGATATCTCGGCCGATAATCTGGCCGAAGCGGGAGAAATTTATGTCGAGCTTGCCTCTGCCAGAGATAAATCAGGCACAGCCAAACGCATTACCGATAAAATGCCGGGTAATTATATGAATATCGGTTTGATTGCTTTAATGCTGCCAAATGCCAAGATTATTCATTGTTGCCGTGATGCGATGGATACCTGCCTGTCCAATTACAAACAAAACTTCATGGTCGGGCAATATTGGTCTTATGATCTGGAAGAAATGGGTAAAGAATATTTACGCTATCTGGATCTGATGAAATATTGGCACGAGCAATTCCCGGGACGTATTTTGGATATCAACTACGAAGACACAGTCGATAATCTGGAAGAACAGGCACGTAAGTTGATTGACTACATTGGTCTGGAATGGAACGATGCCTGTCTGGAGCCGCATAAGCAAAAACGGGCGGTGTTAACGGCCAGTAAGTCACAGGTTACCAAACCCGTTTACAAGACGTCGGTTCAAAAATGGAAGCGCTATGAGAAACAGATGCAACCATTAGCCGATATTCTTAAAGGGATATAAAGCTTTCAACAATACGGGCATTAATAGTCCCACTCCCAAAAAACACCGGCGCCGCCCTGCGCATTTTGGCCGATCTCGCTTTCCACCGTGATATCCGGTGTTACTTCAACTTGCAGGTTGGCGCCGCCGCTGTCTTCGCCTGTGCCCTTTTCAAATTCCAGATAGACATTATCTGTCAGGTATTTTCCAACGCCGACATTTGTTTGGCCTTCATCATCGGTTTCAACGCGCAGATCATCAAATCCTGTTGCCTGACGGATTTTACCCAACGGGTCAAAAGCAGTGCCGCCGCCTTCCCCTGAAAAACGGCGTAAGGTCTGAGCCAGTTGAATGGCCTGAAACGGACTTATTTTTGACAGATCTTCCCCAAATAAAATGCGGGATAGGACTTCATCATTCGGCAACGCAGGTGTTGATGAAAACCCGATTTTGGGCTGATTAACCGGCCCGGTTAGATTGACCTTCGCGACAACATCACCCGCTTTTGTTTCTGCCGTGATATCAAGTGTCGGTGACGGCGGGATCGTTCCCAGAAAATTCAAATTCGCTTTTGTCAGATTGAATCTTTTCCCAAATTCTTCATAACGGCCGCGGATTGATTTTAACTGTCCGTCAAATTGCGGCGTTTGCAGATCTCCTTTAATAGCCACTTTCCCGCCAAATTCCGCATCCAGCCCCCACCCACGAACAAAGATACGATTATCAGCAATATATTGAAGATCGAGCGTGATTTTTTTCAATAAACTCTCCGACGGTTTCTCTTCTTCTTTTTCAACAATATTGAGCTGCGGTATAGAATCCGACGTTTTTTCGGGAATGGTAATATCGATGTAATCGGATTTCACTGTTCCGCCCAAACGATATTGATTGGGCGTACCATTTAATTTTATATCGGCATTAAATACGCCGTCTGCCATTTCACCCTGTAAAAGATGATAATTTTCAAGCGATAAGCCTAAATCAACATCACCCAATACATAATTATTTAAGCCAACAGTACCCACAGCCGTTAACTTTCCATTTTGATTATCAACAGCAGATAAATTTTTAAGCGTGATTATATTGTTATTAATGGACGACTGTAGCGTCATATTTTTCAAATCAAGACCCAGTTCCTCATCGGCAAAAAATCCATCCTTGATTGAGATATTACCTGTGACAGCAGGATTCTTGAGCGAACCGCCCAGATCAAGACGCGAAGACAATACACCGGACAAATCATATTGCGGCGGCAAAAACATATCGGCCAGATCCCTGACCTCAAACGATAAATCAGCACTTCCTTGCAAAGCTTGATTTTCAGAAATCTCAAAAATAAACGGGTTGAGGGAGAGATTTAAAGCTGTTTTAACCTGTCCTTCCAATCGGGAAATACCTTGTCCCCGCCCTATAATGTGCAAATCAGCCGTGCCATCTTGATACCCGCCATCAATATTAAAACGGATGTCAGGCGCTTTTTGTGCCAAACGGACAGGACTTAAAGCCATACTCACCTTCACTTTCGGGTCATTCGTCGTGCCTTTTGCTGACGCTGTACCCGAAATGCTCACGTTGTTAAGTGCAACAGGCACCTCTATCGGCAGATCAGAAAGCAAGAGCGATTTTGTCTCAGCGCTTAAATTGATATTACGTGCATCAATCGCACCAGCCAGGTTAACAGAAGAGCGGCCTGATTTTATTGCGGCCTTAATATTATTCATGCCTGCATTCTGCAGATCCTCTTTTAATCCCCGCAAATCTCCTGTGGCCCTAAAAGAAAACGGATTTTGATATCGGCCGCTGCCTTTTATATCCAATAAATAGACACTCGCTTTTTGTTTAATTGTTGCTTCAACCTGATTGAAGGAAATATTCGCAGTCTTTAAATTTTTGACTTTTATATCGGCCTGTGATGCCCAAATATTTTGAATGTCTTTTGTCAGCGTTGATAAGGAAATATTGCCTGCTGATATATTGTCAAAGGTTACATTTTTAATATCCGCTTTTACTTCTGCCTGTTGAAATTCATCAGGGTGTGACAAGGAAATATTTATTTTTCCTGCACCGCTGATTTTATTACCAATCAATGTTTTATATTGATCCAGATTCTTAATATTTGCCTGAATATTTCCTGCGGCCAGCATCGTTGTCCGATCCAATATCATTTGGCCGTTTAGATTTATATCAGGAAGCGTTCCCTGAAGATCATTTAATTGAATAATATTTCCTTCTTGAGTAGCCTTGGTTTTTAGAGAAACAGGCAGATCCAGATAAGATGATGCCAAGGTAATATCAGCGCTAAGCGGCTCTCCGTCTTGATTTAAAGGGAAATCGGAAAGAACGGTGAAGGACACCGGTGATATCTCTCTGTTTTTGAATTCTGCCAAATCCAAAACACCGTCGACTTTAGCAGAAACATTTTTCATGGTACCGCCAAGTGATACATCAGCGTTTACATTTCCTTTCAGGGAAGAATTTATTTTTTCTAAATTATCGCTTCTAACATTACCTGAAAAATCTACGGCGCCTACATCAAGAAAAGAGGCTTTTCCTGATAAATCAGCTTCATATATCTCCGAATTTATTTTTAATTTTTTCAACGTAAAAATTAATTCTTGGGAATTATAATTCGCCTCCAGAAGTATTTTTCTCGGCAATCCTATTAATTCACTTCGCTGATTAGTATCAGGTATTAAATTCAAATAAACCTGCGCCGTATTTTTGGATAACGAAACAGAACCGAAAATTTTTGGCGAGAAACTTATTTTTTCTCCCGCAATATTTTCAGAGATATTCAGATTATCAATTTTGATATCTGAAATGGATATTTTTCTGAAATATATATCAGGAAAATCAAACGGTTCGACTGCCTTGTTTGTGGTTTTTTTCTCTTTTGTTTTTGGCAATCTGATTAAATCTGCCTGCTGTGCCCGCAACGAAAAGGATAAAGTATTAATCGGCAATGTCAGAAGTTGAATACCCAGCGCTGCATCCTTTACCTCTGCCAGCATGCCCTCACGATCCGATATGATGAGGCGATTTAACCGAACCGCGGTCAACGGATCATAATGGAATCCATCAAATTCCAGCCTGTAATCGCTGTCTTTCAAGGCAATATTGATATTGTTTTGTGCCCATTTACTTCCCGCATCCGTGTTAAGCCATCTTACGCCCAGCCACAGCGCTATCTGGCTGATAATCAACATCAGCAAAAGGACAGAACCCGCCCATAACAGCGGCCTTCCTAATATTCTGCCTATTTTTTTTACTGATATGCTCATTTCAGAATGCCTGTCCGATGCTGATATAAATCTGATAATTACTATCGGTATCTTCTTTATTCGTCAGCGGGGTTGCCACATCAAAACGAAGCGGCCCGAAAGACGTGTAATAACGCACACCAACCCCTGCGCCGATCGAAAAGTTACTGAATTGCGGTGATATTTCCTCGCTGACATTTCCTGCATCCACAAAGGCGACGGCGCCGATTTTATCGCTGACCTTGAAACGCAGTTCGGTCGATCCTTCCACGACAGAAGCGCCGCCCGATGGATCACCATTTGTTTGCGGCCCGACTTCCTGATAACCAAAGCCGCGGACAGATCCGCCGCCGCCTGAATAAAATCTTTCCGTAGCGGGAATATTTTCAATATCGGCGCCCATAATACTGCCCACGCTGGCGCGTCCTGCCAAAACGACGTCTTTGCTGAAACCATAATAGGTACTGGCCGACAGCCGTGTTTTGAAAAACGGATCACTGGTGCCAAAGGCATCGACAAACGGTTCAACCGTTCCGCGGATATTCCATCCTTTATGCGGATCAAGCTTATCGTCGCGGTTATCAAAGTTTAACGAATTGGGAAATGACAACAGGCCATAATTTTCACCAAGATCTGTCGTCTTGTCTGTGATCCGCGTTAAAGTCAGCGCTGCGCCCGTACTGCCGCTTAGATATTTATTGAAGGAGCGATTGATACTGCCTTGCGTTTTAATACTAAGCTCTTCAAAGGCGTCAGTGTCCTGTCTCTCCAGCGCGGCAGAAAGCGACAGACTTTGATCTTTCCTCAGAAAAAACGGTTTGGTTAATTCCAATCCTAATTTTTGCTGCAGGGTTGATATCTTTAGCTGCGCCTCCAGCTTTTCAGCAGCGCCCAGAAAGTTACGATGTATCCACCCCAAAACAAGGCCGGGGCCTTTATCGGTGTAATAGCTTAAACCCACGCGTACGGTATGGCCGGCACGCTCTTTCAAGTGCACGGTCACAGGAATAACATGATCCTCAGGCAGGGCGGTCGGCACTTCGATCTCCGCACGGGCAAACAACCCCGTGGCCAGCATTTTTTCCCTGAAAGATTGTAATTTATCGGTGCGGTAACAATCTCCTTTTTTGAACGGAATTAATTTTCGCAAATAACTTTCTTTGGTTGCTTCTTGTCCCTCAAAAGAAACATCACCGAAGGTTGATTGCGCCTGCGTCATAATATTAAAAATTATCTGCGCAGTTTTATTGTCATGATCCAGAATGACTTCATGCGCTATATCGGATTGAAAATAACATTTATTTTTTTGTATATTTTGATAAAGCTGTGCCTGTGCTTTTAATACCTTATCTGCCTCAATCACCTGT
>DAOPJS010000076.1:0-6041 GCA_035399785.1 Alphaproteobacteria bacterium | reverse complement strand
GGTATAATCCCAATACCTATCTTCCTGTCGAGGTGCCGGGACTGGGGCTTATTATTGCCGTTGTTTTCTTTATCGTTGTCGGATGGTTTGCGCGTAATTTTCTGGGGCGTCTATTGGTGCGCATCTCCGAATATATCGTCGAGCGTTTGCCTGTCATCAGTACAATATACGGGGCCATCAAGCAAATATTCGAAACCGTCATGGCCTCCCAATCAGATGCCTTCAAGGAAGTGGTGATGTTTGAATATCCCCGTAAAGGCATGTGGGTTATGGGCTTTGTCACAGGCTCAACCAAGGGGGAGGTACAATCCCTGACTGATACGGAAGTGGTTAATGTCTTTTTGCCGACAACACCAAACCCGACATCCGGTTTTCTGCTGTTTGTGCCCAAAAAAGACCTGACCTATATGAATATGACGGTCGAAGAGGGGATTAAAATGATTGTGTCGGGTGGTATCATTACACCGGCCGAGAGAAAATAGCGATGGAAGAACTTCTGGACTCAATAAAAAAACGTGACCCGGCTAAGCCATCTACGGCGGAGGTTTTCTTTGCGTATAACGGGTTTCATGCCGTTGTCTGGCATCAAATGAATAATTATTTATGGCGTCACGGTTTCAGAGCTTTGGCAAGGACGTTGGCCAATATAGCCAGAATGTTGACGGGAATAGAAATTCATCCCGAAGCCAAAATCGGAAAACGTCTTTTTATTGATCACGGGACCGGTGTTGTGATCGGACAAACGGCCATCATTGGTGACGATGTAACAATGTATCATGGTGTTACTCTCGGCGGGGTAGGTCGTGATGGTGACAATGGCCGCAGACACCCGACAGTTGAAGACGGTGTTATGATTGGCGCAGGGGCCCAGATATTAGGCGGTATTACCATCGGTAAAAAAGCCAAGATAGGGGCGAACTCTGTTGTTACGTCGAATATTCCCCCGAATGTAACGGCGCTGGGGATTCCTGCCCGTGTAGTCGGCGGCGATGATAAAGCGCGGGCTTATGGTCTGCCAAGCCGCGAAGAGTTGGAAAAACTAATGGATAAAGTCGACCTGCTTTTTGACGACGTTCAGTCGATCAAAAAAGATGCGGCCTAAAGCTTAGGTTTTTTCCGCGCGTGGTTGCGGGCTGGGGCGTTCTGCTTTCTTGCTTCTCGGCATTGGATGAGCAGGCAATTCGGAATAATTAATACTGCCGTCTTCATTTTTCCGTTCATCCAGAAAAGCTTCCATGCGTGCCTGCGACGTCGGTGTCAAAGTGATGTCGTCCTCATTCAAAATACGGATTTTAGGTGAAGCCGTTTTGTTGATCTCATCAATAGCCAGTTTCAGCATGGCTTTTTCATCAGCAGATCCTGTAATTGTAACACCACGATTAATCATATCCTGATTGAGGGAGGCAATTTTGGCAAATTGCAGCGCTTCCTGTGCGGACAGGTCGTTATCGGTATCAATATGTTCAACGGCTGTCGGCGTTACTTTAAAGCTGTAGCCGTCGCCGCGCGCCATAAATGTTGCTTCCCCATCCTTTGCTTCAATAATACGAAGATTATTGGCAAGCCATGCAACGGAGCCATCATTCATGGATAATGCCAAATTATTAGAAATATTGTCTTTTCCGATGGCATTAATGAGAGCCTGAAGAAAATCTCTTTCCCTTGTTGCTTTTTCAATTTCCTCATCCAGATCATCTGTTTCGGTATCGCCCGCAGTATCAGGTTTAAAGGCGGATGCTGATGCCTTTCTTGCCGATTCTGCCCCGTCTTCGGGAGCAGGTTTTTCTTTTTTCGCTTTTTTCTTTTGAAGTTCAGCAAGTTTTTCTTCTGCCAGAGCCAGCGGATCTGCCAAAGGTTCGGAAGCAGGCTCTGCATCTGCTGCTTTTGCCTCATCCGGCGCTTCGGTATCGCCGCCTGCATGAATTCCTGCAGTTGATGAGGCGCTCTTACGCTTTTCTGCGGCAGGTGTTTGACCTATCCAATCACGTGTAGCCAGCCAATACCTGCCTGTGTCATCAACCAGACCGCCAATATCGACTTTTCCTTCAAGTTTCTCTGAAATCTTAAACAGATCTTGGTGTGCTTTTTGGATGCCGTCCTGAAGATTTATGATGTCTTCTGGTAAAGGAGGGAGGGCGTTTTCTTCGCCAAGTTCAAAGGCATTCAAACGTGCACCTGATCTTAACATACGCTTTATATGCGCCGGATCGTTTTCAAAGATTTTGCCATTAAAATTAGATGCTTTTGCTTTTGTTGCAGCGGCAACATCAGGCTTTCCGATTTGAATGCGTCCAAGGCCGCTTCTGATGCCCAGATGGATGGCTGTGATGGCTTTACTTGCTGCAGCAAGATCGGAATCTAAAGCGCTGTAAATAGGGGTGATCGGCGTTGCCAGAGAAACTGCGGGGTCTTGGTTAACGCCACCGCGTGTTGCATTAATAGCAATACCTTCTGCAATCAGTTCTTCCGTTACCCCTAAAGAGGTTACTCTGGCTTTAAGTGTTTCTTCTATCGCGATTGCTTTTTCTTCGATTGTATCAAAATCGCCTGAATTTCTTGAAATACCAAAAAGAGCGCTCGCATTAAATTCTTTACCATCGCCGCGGAAGGCATCTTTAACAAAACCTGATTCTTCGATGGCTTTCTTGAATTCGTCATCGCCCGCATCGTATGCTTTTACTGTGGCAATGGTCAGTGCCTGAATACGGCCGACAGTTTCTTTCAATTCGGGTGAGACGGCGCCATAAGATTCAAGGATTTCGCCGATTGGTTTGTTTAATTTTTCTTCCAAGGAAGATACATTGGCGATATGTGTCTCATCAACAACGCCGGCCGCTTTACCCCATGCGCCGCGTTTGAGTAGTCCTTTTAATGCTTTTAATGCATCGTTGCTGAAAGCCATGATTGTGCCCTTGATTCTTCCTCTATTACTTTAAGGGCATATAATTAACATATTGTTTATTTAATAGCAAAATTTTTTATTTTTATCTTTTGAAATCAATATGTTAGCTATCCGGCCCGAAGCCTTGTAATTGCCTGATCCTGTTCGAAAAGGTAAAGCAGGGTTTTGAGGGCTTTTCCGCGGTCACTTTCCAGATGTTCGTCTTTGGAAAGTATTAATTTGGTATCATCACGTGCGGCGACCAACAGATCACCATGGGCGGTGATATCGGCCAGTTTGAATTCCGGCATACCGCTCTGGCGCGTGCCGAGGATTTCCCCGCCGCCGCGCAGTTCCAGATCTTTTTCGGCAATTAAAAAGCCATCTTCGGTTTCACGCATCATGCGCAGACGCTCTTTTGCCGTTTTACCAATGCCTGCTGCGTAAACTAAAAAACAGAAAGATTTTGTATTACCGCGCCCGACGCGGCCACGGAGTTGGTGTAGTTGTGACAGGCCAAAGCGCTCTGCCTGTTCAATGACCATGATGCTGGCATTGGGAACGTTCACGCCAACTTCGATCACGGTGGTGGCAACAAGAATTTTAATCTCACCTCGGGCAAAGGCGTTCATCACCAGATCTTTTTCGTCGGCTTTCAAACGCCCATGAACCAAACCGACCTGCGCGCCGAAGCGTTCCTTTAAGACATCGTAGCGGGCTTCGGCCGCTTCCAGATCCAGCTTCTCGCTTTCTTCAACCAGCGGACAGACCCAGTACACTTGCGCGCCTTTTTGAATTTGTCCTGCCACGGCGTCGATCATCGCCTCGACTTTTTCTTTTGGGATTAAGCGTGTGTCGACAGGTTTACGTCCCGGTGGTTTTTCGTCAATGCGGCTGACCTCCATATCGCCATAGGCGGTGAGGGTGAGCGTTCGCGGTATAGGGGTTGCCGTCATCACCAGCACATCTGTGCCTTTAGATTTTTGAGATAGTTGCAGGCGTTGATGCACGCCAAAACGGTGCTGTTCATCAATGACGGCCAGCCCCAAATCTTTAAATTCAATGCTTTCCTGAAACAGAGCATGGGTGCCGATGACAACTTGAGCCTCACCGCTCGCGATGCGTTCAAGAATTTCCTGACGCTCTTTTCCTTTGTTGCGCCCTGTAAGCGTGACATGAGAAACACCGGCTTTGTCGAGCCATTCACCAAAGCTTACTTCATGTTGACGGGCGAGAATTTCGGTCGGCGCCATAATGGCCGCCTGTGCACCACATTCAATTACGTTCATCATGGCAAGGGCGGCGACAATCGTTTTGCCGCTTCCCACATCGCCCTGTATCAGGCGCAGCATGCGCAAGGGTTCATGCATGTCTTTATCAATATCATCAATCGCTCGTTTTTGGGCACCCGTTAAATCAAAAGGCAGACTTTCCAGAATTTTCTTTCTTAAATGCCCGTCATTTTTCCACGCGCGGCCATTTTGTTTGCGTTGATGCAGCCGCACCAGCGCCAGCGCCAACTGGTTAGCGAGTAATTCATCATAGGCCAAACGCGACCGTGCGGGGTGAGCGGGAGATAATCCTGCGGTACTTGTCGGGTTATGCAGGGCTTCCATGCCTTTGTGCCAATCCGGCCATTTATTTTTTGTTTTATGGGCGCTGTCTAACCACTCAGGTAGTTTGGGCAGTAATCCTAATGCGCCCTGAACGGCCTTACGGGTGGTTTTGTTTGTCAGGCCTGCCGTCAGCGGATAGATGGGTTCAATCGTTTCAATCGCGGCGCGTTCATCGGGTTTGCCAATCATGTCGGGATGCACCATTTGGGCTTGCCCCTGATAATGTTCGACCTTGCCGCTGATCAGGCGGACTTCGCCGATAGGCAATTGTTTGGCTATCCATTCCTTATTGGCATTAAAGAAAACTATATCGATGGAACCTGTTCCGTCTGTTGCTTTTACGCGGGAGGGGAGACCGCGCCGCGCCGCAGGCATATGTTTTTCAATGCGCACTTCCAGTGTGGCGATTTTCCCGTTTGGGGCATCTTTTAACTCAGGGGAAAAACGCCTATCGATAAAATCAACGGGCTTGTGAAACAACAGATCCAGAACTTTGCCGCCGCCTGTCAGTTTTTCGAACAATTTACCGTTTTTCGGCCCGACCCCCGGAAGGGTTGTGACGGCACGAAAAAGCGGATCTAGTTCAAAAGGGCGTGACATTTTTTATCAGGTTGCGCTTATTTTCTTTCCCAGTTTTAGGGCGTAACGGCTGATGCTGATCAGGAAGAAGCCAAATATAATTAAAGCAATCGGCCATCCTGTGACATCGGCGAAATATTCCCCTGTGAAATAGCCGAGGAAGCTGATAATTGCCAGTGTCGACATTACCAGAAGAATACGGCTTTGCGCCCGAACACTGATAATCATCATCAAGACAGCAACAGCCAAGAATGATAGGTCAACAAACGGCTTTCCTTCCACGGCATCGAAGAGGGAATATAAAAAACCGAGAGAGCCCAAGATAAAAAGGGTTGGTGCGATGATATTATGCTTGGCTTCTTTGAAATACCATCCGAGTGATAAGACGCTTAAGCCCATAATTACACCTATCAAGTTTCCTGACATATCAAGATTGAACATCATGTTACTGATGGAGGCCAGATAGGTTCCGATCCCGATAAAATACCAGAAAGCGCAAATAGGGCGGTGAACGGTTTTATCAAAGTAGAAGGCAAAAGCGATTATAGAAAGCCCCATGCCCAAACCTGCTATGTCGCGTGGTACATGAACACGGTCAAGCAAGGCACCCAGACTGAGATAGAAGAAAAAATAAGCAAAAAACAGCAGTGATGTCTTCTTGTCTTTTAAGAAAGGCACGGCAAATTGAACCGCCAAAATTCCGAAAACAGAGATAATGGCCATCTGCAAATCATTACCGCCGACATATTCATGCAGGAAGACAAACATACCGAAAGGCATTAGCAGGGCACTGATGAGATAGAAGGGAAAAGACAGATTGGCATATCTTTCATCCCGCGTAAAAACATAGGCAGTAATGAAAGCGCATAGTCCAGATCCATAGGAAATGATAACGCGGGCGGCGCTGCCCAAATCCCCCCAGATCATGGAGATGAGAAGCGATATGCCGCCGAAAATAAAGGCTG
>DAOPJS010000075.1:3092-6177 GCA_035399785.1 Alphaproteobacteria bacterium | reverse complement strand
GACAGTTGTAATATTATCGCCATTATCGTTGATTTTGGCGGTGCTGGTGAAAGAGCGGCCACAGTCAACGATAATGGCGATAATATTACAACTGTCTATGATGACGGTTTGGTTCAGCATGTATTGAAAGGTCCCGTTTATCATACGACCGATCGTGGGTATGAGACGAATTTAAATCCGGATGACGCCGTGCATATTGTTTCAGGATTAATGCCCGGAACAGATGGTGATGTTGGCGATGTTTTGCGCATTGGTTTTGAAGATTTGCCGAACTTGGGCGATGCCGATTACGAAGATGTCCTGTTTGATTTAAACATTATTTCCCAGACGTTCGGTCAGGAAGGGGAAACAGGGAATGATATCCTGATCGGCGGCGCGGGTGATGACATCCTCTATGGTGAGGGCGGCGATGATATTCTGATTGGCGGCGCGGGGTCGGATGATCTGTATGGTGGTATGGGACGTGATACTTTTGTCTTGGATCAATCTGACGGAAGCGTCGATCATATTTACGATTTCAATGCCGCCGAGGACTTCCTGAATATTGCTGATATTTTGCATGGTTATGATTCAGCGACGGATAATATCAATGACTTCGTTCATTTGATAAGTAACGGTGATACCACCACGCTCGAAATTAATGCCGACGGCGATGTTGGCGGTGCGTTTACGGCAGAGGCGGTTATTTACGGCGATCTGGGCGGTCTGGGAGTCGATGATCTATTGGCAAGCGGGGCGCTCGTAGCCGATACCGCAATCTAAAATATCTATATAAATCAATAAATTATGTATTGTTTTCATTTTTTCGATGTTTTTTTCGAAGGGTTTGTTACGCTCATGCGTATAAAGGGTATCTGATACAAACACTCTGATAAAATAAGGATAAAACGATGAAAAAACTTCTACTTTTGACGGCGGCCGGTTTGGTTCTGCAAGCAACACCCGTTTTGGCGCAACCTCATGAAGGTGGTCCGGGGGATGGTCCGCGCGGTCCGGGAAAAATGTTTGAAAAGCATGATGCAAACGGTGATGGCGTAATTTCTGAAGCAGAGTTTCTGGCAAGCGCTAAAGAAAAATTTGCTGAAATGGACAAAGACGGTAACGGCTCTATTTCTCAGGAAGAGGTAAAAGCATCTCATGAAGAGCGCCGCGAAAAAATGAAGGAAATGCGCGATAAATGGAAAGAAAAGCGCGGCGACAGAATGAAAGATGATTCTGAAAAGGCTCCTGAATAAAACAGGCGAATAAAGGACGTGCCAATTGGCAGAGACTTTAGATAATTTAAGCGATGAAAGCCTGATGGAGCGTATTCAAAAACACGACCATCGGGCTTTTTCGTGTCTGGTTGAAAGGCGGAGTGACATGTTTTATGCGGCGGCTTATCGCATGGTGATGAACCAGCAAGAAGCGGAAGATATTGTGCAGGAAGCATTTTTAAAATTATGGGATAAGCCCAAAAGCTGGAAAAGCGGCAATGGTGCAAAGTTTACAACGTGGTTTTACCGCATTGTCATGAATATTTCGCTGGATAAATTGCGCCGTCAGAAAAACGGTAATGGCGATGTTGATCAGGATCTTATTGATCAGATGGCCTCCGATGATATAGCGCAGGACAGGGAATTGGAAATCAATGAAGAGCAAAAGGCTCTTGACCGCGCGTTGAAAACTTTACCGGAAAACCAGTTGATGGCGCTGAACCTGTGTTTTTATGAGGAAATGAGCAATAAGGAAGCGGCGGATATTATGGGTATAGGGGTTAAGGCATTGGAATCACTTTTAATGCGGGCAAAATCTGGAATTAAAAATTATTTGCACCGCGAAGGTATTTTGGACAGAGGAGAAGTGGCATGAACGACGACACAAGGTTAAACGAGATATTATCCAAACGCGATATGCCGCCGCCTGCAACAAACTTGGCAAGCCGTATCGCCGAGGCTGCAAAAACACGTAAACCAGGACAGTCTTTGCCGGATATAATTATGCAGGAAATTGCGGCCATGATTGTTATTCCGCGCCCTGCTTATGCCATTGCAGCGTGTTTAATTTTCGGGCTGATTATCGGATCACAAATCGGAACTGACATATCACTAAGTGCGCAGGATTTATTTTCATTTGCCGATATAACGCAAGAGGGGGATTGGCTATAGGCCGTATCATGACAAAAAGAATTAAAATCATTTTTACGCTTTCTGTTTTGCTGAATATTTTATTGGCAGGTGTCGTCGCGGGGCATTTTATTCAAAAAGATCGTTATCATCGCCCGCCGATGGAGCTGGATCAACAAACACGCGAAAAAATGAAGGCAAGTTTTGAAAAATCACGGGAAGAGATGCGTGAATTTTTTCAGGAGATGCGCAAGCAACGCGACGCACTGGATGAAATCATTTCCGCGCCTGAATTTGATCGTGCTGCCTATGATACGGCCGTGTCGGACATACTGGAATCCAAAGGGGAAATTGTGCGTAAAAAAGCTGTCATGATGGGCGGAATGCTATCTGATATGTCTGTCGAAGAGCGCCGCAAAATGGCTCCGTTTATTGTCCGTGGATTAACGTCCGACAGGTCAAAACCACCCCATAAAAGGGGGCAAGAGCGGGGCGGCCGAAACCCTGAAAAATAGCCCTAATCTATTGTAATATTTAGTGTTTTTACCTTAACCTTTTGTTAAATTTTCTTTTGGCCAAGGAATCTGCCTATAATAAATCATAGGCGGATTTCTAACAAAAGGAACGTATATGGACGGTTTCAGGTCTGGCAGAAAAGATATTTTTCAAGGTGAACGTATCACCGAGAAGAAAAGCGCAACAGTAAGCGATATCAAGGCATCGCCCGAAAAAGGGAAAAAACGTGTCATTGCCAGAGAGAAATCAGCCCGCGGCCAATGTTTTGCCATGGACGTTCCGATCAAGGAAGCCAGAAAAATCGAACGTAAGAAAACCTATGTTTTTGATGTCGAAGAAAAGCCGGCAAAATCCTATGGCGGCGGCCGTGCCAAAAAGACAGGCTTTCGTACTTATAATTGCGATTCCGCGCCGATGGATTACAGCCAGCGTGACACATGTCCATATAAAACATTCAGCGGCGG
>DAOPJS010000075.1:0-2992 GCA_035399785.1 Alphaproteobacteria bacterium | reverse complement strand
CCAACAGCCACGCGGCGGTCAAAAACAAAGCAATCACCTTGCCACAGGCTTTTTTCGGCCGGAATTTCTTCCAGATATTTCAAGATACCGCCTTGTAGGTGATACACTTCCTCAAATCCATGAGCCAGCATATAGCTGGAGGCTTTTTCACAGCGAATGCCGCCGGTGCAAAACATGGCGACCTTTTTTTGTTTCTTCGGGTCCATGTTTTTATGCACGTAGTCTTTGAATTCGGTAAATGTTTCGATATCCGGATCAATTGCGCCTTTGAAAATACCGACCGCAGTTTCGTAATCATTACGCGTATCGATAAGCGTGACCTCGGGGTCATTAATCAAATCGTTCCATTCCGCCGGCTGAACGTAGGTGCCGACCAGTTTTGTCGGGTCTGCCTCCGGTGCCTTTAATGTCACGATTTCTTTTTTCAAGCGCACTTTCATGCGGCGGAAGGGTTTTTCTTCCGCGCTTGAATATTTTAAAGAGGCGCTTTTAATGCCTGTCTTTTTATCCAGAAAATCAATGATATTTTCGATGCCTTGCTCGGGCCCTGCAATAGTGCCGTTAATGCCTTCAGGGGCAATTAAAAGCGTGCCGCAAATATCGTTTTGGTCACAAACGGCACGTATTTCCTTTTGCAGCGTCGGCAGATTGTCCAACGCGACAAAACGGTACATGGCGGCAACTTTCCAAGGGGCGTTCGTATTCATAGCGCCTATATAAGGCGTTTTCCCGTAAATTTCAATATTTCTTTAAATTGGCAATTATCAGGCAATAACAACGCCGTTTAGGGTCAGGCCGACCTCGATATACAGCTCGGTTCCGCCATGATCAAAGCGGGCATATTCATGTCCGCCGCGCTTGAAATCGGTTCCGAAGCGGTCAGTGATATCATAATCGGTCGATAAAACTCCATCCAATCCGATATCCCCTGCGACATATAATGTTCCGTCATCTGAATTTGAGATAATGTCTGCGGCGTCAACGATCAGGTTATTGGCCTGCGCGCCATGATCCCAGTTAATCATGCTGACCCCTTCAATACCGTTTCGAATTTTGGGGTTTGAAAAGTCAATATTGGAATTGTCAAACTGGGTCATAACAAGCCAGTCAAAATCATTACCGCCCCAGAAGTTATCCTGTGCATCGTAAAACAGAAGATCATTCCCGTCTTCCCCGCGTATATCGTCTGCACCTGCACCGCCGGTCAGCCAATCATTTCCATCACCACCGCGTATGTCATCATTGCCGTCATCGCCATAAAGCTTATCATCACCCGATCCGCCGCGCAGGGTGTCATTGCCATTTCCGCCATATAGCTGATCGTTTTCCGAACCACCGTTGAGATAGTCATTACCATCATCCCCGTAAAGCGCGTCATATCCGCCGCCGCCAAGAATATAATCATCACCGGAACCGCCATACAGGCGGTCATTATCATTTTGTCCTTCCAGACGATCGTTGCCATCATCGCCGTAAATCAGATCATTACCGCCGCCGCCATAAATAATATCATCATCATCGCCACCATAACCGCGGTCATTACCATTACCCAGATTGATGGTATCGTTACCTGCGTCCCCTTTAACGTAGTCATTATCGTTATGGGAGAAGATCAGATCATCACCATTGCCGCCTTCAATACGGTCATTGCCGCGCGATGTATAAATCAGATCGTTACCATCACCGCCAAAAATATAGTCAATTTGATTGCCGCCTGCATAACGGTCATCGCCGTCATCCAAAAATACTTTGTTATATCCGTTATAGCCGTAAACAATATCATCACCGGTTGTGGCGTTGATAATATCTGTATCTCCCGTTGGGGTGGTCCCTTCAATTGTCGGAGTACCTATTTCCGTCAAGGTCGGATTAGTTTTGCCGAATAAGTAATCTGTGGCCATTGTATCTAAAGTGCTTGTATCATTTTTATTCAGCATGAGAGCGCTTAAGTTGGTATTGACGTCCTGACCACTGACATAAACATTATGAAGAGAGATAGAGCGGCCGGTTTCCCCGGAGGTATCGCTGAAACGAAATGAGAAAGAGGAAGGAAAACTCCCGTTTGTCGAAAGCTGGTAAGTGGTCAGGCTATAGCCTGCGTCTATTGCGATGGAAGAAACAACAGAGCCGTTGATTAAAATCTCAAGCGTCGGGGCATCGACCGTATAAATCGAAGAAGCATCTATAGTAAGAAAAAAGTCGGTCATGCCTTTTTATATTCTGCCCTAAAAATACAAAAAACTTAACTCATACTATAGCATGAAATTCCTTTTAAATCATTAACTTGGTAAGAAAGGTTACTCGACAATCATATTACCGTTAGAGACCAGTGTATTAAGATCCAGCCCTGTGACGCCATCGATAATGGCGATTGTGGTAAAGTTGGCACCATTGGCTAAACCATCCGTATCGACGGAGATTTGGGTGCTGCCCGCACTCTCGGTAATATGAACGAAGTCAGAGAGAACGTCGGTTGAACTGCTATAGCTTAAAACATCTTTGATATCAATGACATCGCCGCCCGCTGTGTCGTAATTGAAGATTTCATCAATCGCATCGGTTTGGTCGATAACAAAAATCTCTTTTCCGACGGAGCCATAAAGGTCATCCGCTCCTGTACCACCGTTCAGCGTATTTGTTCCGATCGAGTTGATGAGAGATGATGCTTCCCATTCAATAACATATCGATAGGTGGCAGTTGAATTTTCAGTATACCATTGACCACCGTTTTGGCTGCGTAGGATGAACCAGTCATAATCCGCACCGCCATCCCAGGGTTCTTGTCCCGGAATCCAGTTACTATATAGTCCGCCAACAGCAGATCCAGATCCATTTCCGCTCCAATATTGTGTGCCGTCTTCGCTACCACCGCTCCAGAGCCAAGCTCCTTCGGTCGCAGAGTCTGTTCCGCCACCCCAAACACTCTGGTTGCCCGTCAGACCCCAAACATAATCTTGTTCTGCTTGCGATGTTATATTCGCCAGATAGCCGT
>DAOPJS010000074.1:0-6192 GCA_035399785.1 Alphaproteobacteria bacterium | reverse complement strand
AGACGCCTTCTCATCAGAGGTATTTAAAGGAAATCCGGCAGCCGTTGTCCCGCTAGAGGAATGGCTGCCTGATGATATTCTTCAAAACATTGCCGTTGAAAATAATTTATCCGAAACCGCCTATTTCGTTGAAACGGAAGATGGTGTTCATTTGCGGTGGTTCACGCCCAGTTATGAAGTAGATTTATGCGGTCATGCAACATTGGCCAGCGCTTTTGTTTATTTAACGCAGCTGCACCCCGATAAGAACAGCGTGACATTTCAAACCAATGTTGCAGGTGATTTGACGATTACCAAAAACAACGACGGGTTTGTAATGGATCTTCCCGCACGTGGCGGAGAAAAAATAGATATTGATGATATTCCCGAAATCGTTCTTAAGGCATTGGGTGGGCAAAAGCCAATTGAAGCATATAAGGCACGTGATTTGATGCTTGTGTATGATGATGCGTCGATCGTTAAAAACATGACGCCTGATTATAAATTGTTGGAACAATACCCCAGTTGGGTATGCGTCACGGCAAAATCCGATCAAGAAAATATTGATTTTATTTCACGGTTTTTCTGTGCTGATGACTCCCTGCTGGAAGATCCTGTTACGGGCTCCGCCCATTGTACACTGGTTCCTTATTGGGCAGAAAAATTCGGCAAAAATACTTTGCGTGCCTATCAGGCGTCAAAACGCGGCGGTCACTTGGTTTGTGAATTAAAAAATGAGCGTGTATTTTTGACAGGGCAAGCCGCCCTTTACTTGAAAGGGAGCATCTATGTCTGATCCTGATTGGTGGCGCGGCGCCGTCTTTTATCAAATCTATCCCAGATCCTTTATGGATTTGAACGGTGACGGTGTCGGCGATCTGCCCGGGATCACAGACCGTTTGGAACACATCGCCAATCTGGGAATTGATGCCATTTGGATTTCACCTTTCTTCAAATCACCAATGGCGGATTTCGGATATGACGTTTCAGATTACCGCTGCGTCGATCCGATGTTCGGAACAAATGAAGATTTTGATATTTTGTTATCGCGGGCGCATGATTTGGGTCTCAAAGTCATTGTTGATCTGGTTCTATCGCATACATCAACAGAGCATCCATGGTTCATTGAAAGCAGACTGTCCGCAAACAACAGGAAAGCTGACTGGTATGTCTGGGCAGATGCCAAACCTGACGGCAGCCCGCCCAATAACTGGCAATCGGTTTTCAGCGGGGATGCATGGACTTTCGATACCAAGCGCGGTCAATATTATCTGCATAATTTCCTGAGAGAGCAGCCGGATTTAAATTTTCACAACCCGGCCGTCCAGGATCAGGTTTTAAGCGAATGTCGCTATTGGCTGGAGCGCGGGGTGGATGGCTTCCGTCTTGATGTCTGCAATTTTTATTTTCATGATAAAGAGCTTCGCGATAACCCACCGCGTCATCACGATGAAACAATCTCAACAGGCGTTCAGTTTGAAAAACCTTACCCCTATATCATGCAACGTCATATTCATGACAAATCACAACCTGAAAATCTTGAATTTTTGGGACGTCTTCGGAAATTGATGGATGAATATCCGGATAAAATGACCTTGGGGGAAATCGGTGACGATGATCCGTATAAATTATCGGTCGAATACACAAAAGGCGATGATTACCTTAATACAACATATAACACGCATTTCATTGCCGGCACCGACAGCAAGATCCTGACCAAAGAAATGATTCAAGAGCCGGTTGAGTTTTTGCAAAATTATTCCAAGGAAGTCTGGCCCAGTTGGGCATTCGGCAATCATGATGTTGTCCGCCCGGTTACCCGATGGGGAAAATCAATCAAGGACAAAGATGCCTTTGCCAAATTACTGATGAAAATGCTTTTGTGTCTGAGAGGAACGATCTTTATCTATCAGGGCGAAGAATTGGGACTGAGCGAAGCGCATATTCGTTTTGAAGATATCCAAGACCCTTGGGGAAAGGCGCTTTGGCCGGAATGGCAAGGGCGTGACGGATGTCGTACCCCAATCCCTTGGCAGGCCGACCTGCCGCAAGCGGGTTTCAGCGAAAGCCACAAAACATGGCTGCCTATTCCGCATGAACATGTTATCCGCGCGGTTAACACACAAGAGACAGATCCGCATTCGGTCTTGAACACCACGCGCGAATTTATTGCATGGCGGAAACAGCATCCCGCCCTCATAAAAGGGTCGATAGATTTCTTTGAAACAAATAATCCGTTCGTTTTGGGATTTGTGCGTCAGGCCGACACTGAAAAAATGCGCTGCCTGTTCAATCTTTCAGAACAAAAACAAAGCTGCGATGGTTTTGATTTATTGCCGCTGGAAGCGCGTATCGAAAAAATATAGATACTATTCCTTTTTACTTTCAGAATTTGTATCGTCCGCTTGTTTTGTTTCTGTAGCGGCCGCTTCAACCTTTTCCTGAGGTTTTGTTTCTTGCTCTTGCGTGTCTTCTTCTTTTGTTATGAGAGAGGCATAATGTTTCTTTTCATCCGCACTTGGCTCCAATTTTTTAACACGTGCCAGTAATTTATTTATGACGTTGTCAATTTGCTTGGCCTCTTGCAGCGGATTGGGGGTTTCAAAACGGAAAATTCCTTCATTGTCATCAAGAATAATAAGAATATCCGCATTCGGCATGCTTAAAATACTACTTAAAATTGTCACCCTTTCTTCCGTCAGAAAGGCATCAACAGCTTTTTTATTGCGACTGCGAATGTGATATTTGTTATCCCATTTTCCGACTTTGACGTCATGCGGCGAGACAGCCGTCAGTGTTTGTAAAAACGGAAGCATTTCAGAAGTACCGCAGGCAATACCGTCGACAAAACCGTCATTCGCATTGACCTGCATAACGGTCAATTGCCGATTTTTTCGTACATCGGGATTTTGTTGCATCGCCGTGAAAAATGAAACGTTATAACCGTCAATAACGCCTTCCATGCTGGCGGGTTCGAAAAACTTGTTTGGTGTAAAAACCAAACCTTTTTTAGCGGCATATTCACGCCATGCCTTTTTTTGCTGGATCAGGATAACTGTAGACCAGAACGTCGCCCCCAAAAGGATGAAGGAAAGAACAAACCACAATAAAAACCATAAAGACAATGGCGCCCCCTTAGGATGACAAGGCGAAAATACACGCTATTATAATAGTTTACCTCATCGAAACCCGAAAAGTCACTTTTTGCCTTAAATCACAGTTATTTGGCGGCTGTTACTTGGACTTTCCCATTTTTTCCATGAAAATCGGGGTCGCATTCTTGATTTCAGGCTCGGGCTCGACCGGCATAGATATTTGCGGAGCAATCATCTTGGTTGTTTCCATGATCGGCTCCAAAACCGGCCCCCGCTCAGGTGCCAGCGCCGCAAGAACAAACTTAACCCCGCGTCCGGCCGTGCGCTCCTCGGTGTAAGGCACGCCTTCATATTCAATTGCTTCCCATGTTTGGCCGTCACCTGCATCACAGGCTGAAAGCGCCATAAGGCTGACAAGGGATGCCCCCGCAAGAATAAGTAATTTTTTGGTCATGATTTTTCTCCAGAAGCAGAGTAGATTCACCCACAGAAATATCCACAGGCTTATACACATACCTTAACCCCATTCTATAACCCGCACAATAGCTAAGTTTTTTAATTGTATTATGTAATGTAAAGTGTGTCCATTTGCTCAAATTTGCATTTGGGGGCTCAAAAATGGAATCATGAGCTCATAAGAAATAAAAACTTTATGGGATGATCGAGAAAAATATGAACAAAAGACCTCAAAACAATAATCTGACAACCCGCATTATTCCCGGTTTGACGTCACAATATCAAATCGTATCCTTGCCATATTGGGCATGGTTCTGGCTGGATGATTTCATGAGGCAACATAAAATCAGCTATAGAGGGATATATGACACATTCGGTAACGGGGCGGATTTTAACCAGACCCTCCATAATCTGGCCGAACTGCATCAGGAATACTCCATGCGGGAGGTCTATAATCTGGCCAATGATAATGAAATTGACCCAAAACAGTATGTCACCAGTTTTAACAAGCGGCGCAAACCCACTCCTGCCAAGGCATTGACCTTGCCGAAAATATATAAGCTTTTCGGCTTCATGTCCTGCGCGACAACTCTGGAGGCGGTTTGGAGCAGACGTCACTACAAAGAGAGTAACAAAATTAATTGATTGTTTTCGGCCAAATATGCGGCAAAGCGGAAACAGAGTGTGTGAACAAATGAAGTAAGAGTATTTCTCCCCCCAAAACTTCAAGACACTTGCTTTATGCGGGTGTCTTTTTTTATACTGTCAGGACAAACGGAGAGGAAAAGCTTATGACAAACAAGATTTATATCCTGCTATTCGCAGCAATTTTTGCAAACTTAGTTTTCCTGAATTACACGAATTATTTCAGCGGCAATAAAGCCGTTCCTTCCGCAACCAATACAGCGGCCATTCAAAACAGTTCATCCGAAGTTACTTTGCCTTCCGTCATGCCAAAGGCTGTTGAGGAGCCCGTGATCGGTGATGATCAGGTGTTTACAGCAACGTCAGCAACGGAAACGCGGGGTGAAACCGTTCTTTATAAAGATGGTGACGTGACATTAAGCGGCTACTGGGTACCGGCGAATTGCAACCCGGGAGACAAAAAGAAACCGACAGTTATCATCATCCATCAATGGCGCGGCATGCGGCAGTTTGAAATGGGTCGCGCCGATGCCATATCAGACAGCTGTTATAATGCCTTTGCCCTGTCCATGTATCCCGGAAATGTTTTTATCAGTTCGCGTGCCGAAGCTGAGAGAGAATCCAAAAAATTCCACGATGCCGATTTACGCTTAAGCAGAATTAAAGCAGCGGTCGACTACGTGAAATCACGCGATGATGTAGATCCTGCGAATATTGCCATGATCGGATATACTTTCGGCGGTTCGATGGTGCTCAGCTATGCCCGCCATGGCGCGGATATCAAGGGTGTTGTTGCCTTCCACAGCTCCCTGCGGGAGACAATGGATCCGTCCTATTACAATGACATCAAGGCGGCGATCCGCGTCTTTGAAGGCGGAAAAACCCGTTTCGCGGAGAAAGATGCCGTCGACAAATTCAAGCAGGAAATGGCGGAGAAAAACGTCGATGCACAAGTCGTGATTTATCCTGACGCCTATTACAACTTTACCGATCCCGCCGCCGGCGAAAACCCAAGCGATGACGGTGAAGCCTATAGCAGAGAGGCCGCAGAAAAATCATGGGCGGCCACGTTGGAATTTTTCAAACAAATTTTCGGCAAATAAAATTTTCGAAAACGAAAAACGCCAAAACCCGAATTTGCAAAAGCAGGCCTACATAATGTAGGCCTGCTTTTTTGTTACATGATTGATAATATTAAAAAATAAGCAGGCCTGGCCTGGATTTTTTTTCTCACCCTGTTTTATTCACCGCCTGCGCAGACAGCTTTCGCGCGCATCAGCACGTCCCCTCAATAATCGTAATCCGTGTCGTAATCATCATAAGCATAGACTTCGTCATCATCACGATCATCATCATATTCGACATCAACCTCGTCTGTATACTCGCTTATATCCCCGCTCATCGACATCATGAGCGCCTCCCGCACCTCCGGCTTTGAGTAGACGGAGATAAAGGCGCTCATAGCGATAATAAAACTGATAAAGCGGATAAGCTTGCTCATGCCCCATAGATTACGCGCAAATCCCTAAGAGAGTGTTAAAAGATTTTGTTGTCCCTCCGTCATTGCGAGGAATGTAATGACGAAGCAATCCAGAAAATTCTCTTATAACGCTGGATTGCCGCGCTCCTTCACAGTCGCTCGCAATGACGTAGCTGTGAGGCTTTAGCGCCCGTTATCTTTCGGATGCAGCAGCGGCACGACCAGCGCCACAGGCTTTTTATACTGGTTAATCACGATTTTCTTGATGGCGCCGTCGCGCTGCAACATCCGCAGATAGCGGGCGATATTGCACTTGAACTCATAGGTCGAAATCTCAAGGTAATCCTTGGGCGGCGGCAGGCGCCTGTTATCATCACTCATCCCCGCGCCGCTCCTTTCCCGTGCATAAAGCCACGTTTTAGAAAGATTATAGGAATAAATTCCTTGGTTGTCAATGGAAATTTATATTTGCTAGCCTCATCTCTATTCCTATAGGTAGCCCATTTTCGATCCAACTAATAATATCTGAAAACTTCA
>DAOPJS010000073.1:0-6288 GCA_035399785.1 Alphaproteobacteria bacterium | reverse complement strand
TGAACAGCATATCCTTACTTTTGGATGGGCAGACCCCTACGAGCTTGAAGAAATCGTTATGCAGGCATTGCGGGTTAATGATTTCCTGACCGGATTATTTTCAGGAATTGGTTTGCGCCTGATTGATTTCAAATTGGAGTTCGGCCGTCTTTGGGGCGAATATGATGATCTCTATATAATTCTGGCGGACGAAATTTCACCTGATAATTGCCGTTTGTGGGATGCCACGACAGGGGAACGCATGGATAAAGACCGTTTCCGTAAGGATCTGGGTGACCTTGTTGAAGGATATCAGGAAATTGCCAAACGTTTAGGCCTTGTCCCTGAAACGGGTATTATCCAAGGCGGTAATATTAATGAGACAATTGCCGAAGGTTTGGGCGAGATTGAAAATGAAGTAGCCAAGAAACGTCACTTAAGATCAGTACGTAAAGCTCCGCCGAAAAATCCACGCAAAGCATAAGTTATTTAAGCAACAAATTGCTCTTTCAGAATACGCTCTTCCAGATTGTGATCAGGATCGAAGAGGAGTGTGCAGCCATTGGCATCTGACTGACGGATTTCAACGCTTTGAATATCACGGATTTCGGTCGAATCTGCAGTCGCGCTTACAGGGCGTTTTTCAGGGCTCAGGACATCAATTTTTACCCTTAAATGATAGGGAAGTAAGGCGCCGCGCCAACGACGCGGGCGGAATGCGCTGATGGGCGTTAACGCCAATACGTTTGCGGAGAGAGGAATAATCGGCCCATGCGCCGACAAATTATAGGCAGTGCTGCCAGCCGGTGTTGCCAATAAAATGCCGTCACAGACAAGTTCAGGAATACGTTCAATATTATCGACGGATATTTTCAACTTTGCCGCCTGCCTTGTTTCCCGCAAAAGAGAGACTTCGTTAAAGGCCATAGCTTCATGTTTATTGCCCTGTTGATCTATGGCCGTCATATGCAGGGGAAAAATATCGACTTTATGAGCATCTTTAATTCGATCTATAAGATTTTCAAGGCGGTGTGGGTTCAGCAAAAAACCGACGGAGCCGCAATTCATGCCATATATAGGCAGCCCTGTTTCATAGAGTGAATGAATGGCTTCAAGCATGGTGCCGTCACCGCCCAGAACAACGGCAATATCTGCCTTGTCTTCATCAACTTCACCATATTTTTCCTGCAATAAACGAAGCGCTTGTTGCGCTTCTTGTGTATCGGCAGCGATAAAGGTAAGTTTCGGGTTTTCTTTATCACTCATGATCAAGATGCTTTTTGTTTAAAGTTTTGTTCCCATTCATTCGGAGCATGTAGGAAACTCTCGAATGAAGAAATAGTTTCCGCGTCAAAATAGTTTTCTTCCTTCACGCATTCCAGAATATCCCACCACGTTGTCAGGGAGTGCAGATTAATTTTCATTTCTGCCAGATTTTCTTTGCTTTCAGGATAAATGCCGTAAGAAAAAATCACGAAAGAATTTTCGATGATTAATCCTGCTTCGCGAAGGGCCTGCACAAAAACTTTTTGTGAACTTCCGACCGTCAAAAGATCTTCTACCAAAATGACCTTTTTGTTTTCTCCTTCGATGTGTCCTTCGATTTGTGCCATACGGCCGTGGCCTTTCGGCTTTTTTCGGACATAAAGCATAGGCAGATTCAAACGTTCTGACAGAAAGGCCGCGTACGGAATTCCTGCTGTTTCGCCCCCCGCAACATAATCTATATTGAGCGGACGTATAATTTCTGCAGCAAAATCCATCAGGATTTTTCTTTCGTTCGGGAAAGAGATCATACGGCGCATATCTGCATAAGTCGGACCAATTTTACCGGATGTATAAGTAAAGGGGTTTTTTGTATTAATCAGAATAGATTTTGTATCCAGCAGAATTTTTGCCGTTTGCTTTGCAATTTCTTTTTTATCCATTTCAATCCCTTTGATTATTATTGGCTGACCCAGATAATTCGTGCCATCCATGCTATGTCATTGGCCGGAATTTTACGATTTTCATGGTCAGGGTTAAGCGATTTTATTTCAATTTTGGCAGCGCTTTGCTTCGCAAGTTCTTTCGCCATAACTTCTCCCTTCGTTGTTTTAATAACAACGCGGTCACCATTACGTATTTTTGCTTTGGGAGAAAGAACAAGAACGTCGCCCTTACGATAAAGCGGTTCCATTGAATCGCCGCTGATTTCAAGCGCGTAAATTTCATCATCATCACTTGCGTTAAATTCGGGAAAACGGACTTCGTCCCAACTATCCCCTTGCGGATAGCCATCCTCATCGAAATATCCCTTCGCTCCCGCTTGGGCAAAGCCGATAACGGGAATAAGTAATCCTGATTTTCTGTTTTGCCGGTCGATGTCATCTACTAAGGAGATAAAGTCCGACATTGTGGCGCCTGTTGCTGCCAGAATTCTTGAAATGCTCTCGGTTGATGGCCAACGCGGTTTACCGTCGGGGCCAATACGTTTGCTTTTATTGAAAGATGTAGGATCCAGCCCTGCCTGTTTTGCCAGTCCTGACGGGCTGTAGCCGAAAGAGGTGGCGAGGCGGTCTATCGCGCGCCAGATTTGTTCGTGTGTCAGCATGGATTATGTCCGTTTCGTTATAGGATTAAACTCCCATCCTTTGCTATTCAAGTAAATAGGAAAATATTCTTATTTTTTCCTTGACTCTATGAATATTATCCTACTATATAGAGAACATTAAGTGAACAAAAAGGTTTAAAACAGACAAAAAGAAGGAAACAGGTAATGACCCAAGATAAAACCAACCATCCGGAAACACAGCATGATCCTAATTTACACCCATTTGAGTCTGCTGTTGATGCGTGGTTCTGGTTTATTTTGGCGCAGCAGGCGAGAAATGAAGGGGCACGCTACACGGCCGGATTATCTTTAACGCCGCGGCCTTGTGAGCCTGCGGATATTCTGAAGATTCTGGATGGGCTTTATCGTCAGCGCCGTCTGCTCCGCGACCACCTTTTGGTTTTACGGCATTACGGCAGACGTCAGATGGCTCCTAATCCGCGCCGCGTGAAAGAAATGCGCGCACATAAATTATGGAAGGAAGCGTTGGAGCGTATTGAGCCTATTTTAGTACGCAAGGGAATCGTCCGCGCAAAAAAGCTCAGCACGAATTATCCGAATAAATTCTGGGCACATGGCGCTGTTGTTCATACCAATGCACATGACCAAGGTAGTTTTTTATGAGTATAGATCAAGCATCAACGACATCTCAAAAAGCATGGGTTGTTTTTTCAGGGGAGACCGATATTGGCTGGCTGAAAATATTAAAACCCGGCTTTCGACATTGTTTTGTTTTGCTTCATGACGGGCAGCGCTGGATCAGTATTGATCCGATATCCCCTTGTTTGGATATTCAGATATATCACCATATCGACGCAGAGTTTGATTTGCCTGCATGGCTGGAATCACGCGGCCATAAAGTGACAGAGGCAATATTGCGCCGCCATCATAAAAAACCCGCCCCCGCGATGCCGGTCAGCTGCGTTGAGATCAGTAAGCGCGTTCTGGGAATACATCGCCGCCTGATTATTACACCGTGGCAACTTTACAAATTTTTGAAACAAGAGAAATCGAAAACGATTGAAATGAAAGGAGAACTCTCATGGGTATCTTAACCGGAAAGGCCAAGGCGCCTTCACAACCTGTGCAACCATACACGCCGCCGCCAGTTGTCGTTGCGCCGACACCGGAGCCTGATCCTGCTGTTGTCGAAGCAGAAGCGGCAGCGGCGGCAAGAACGCAGAGTCTGCTTCGTCGTTCGCGTAGTCGCTTCGGTACAATTTTGACAGGGTTTAAAGGGTTTTTGAGTCCATCTGACGGAGCAGGGAATACCGCTCGCAAAACGTTATTAGGAGAATAATATGAACGTATCTAAACAAGAACAACATGGTGTCGCCCCGCTTGAATTATTGATGGAGCGGTATGCTCAGGCAAAAAACAGACGACGTAACTGGGAATCGCATTGGCAGGATTGTTATGATTACGCCCTGCCGCAGCGTGGTGGCTTTTCAGGAATGAATATTTCGGGCACTAGCCGTGTACAAAGTTTATATGACGGCACCGCTATGGACGCTGTTGATCAATTAGCGGCAAGTTTACTTGGTAACTTAACGCCGCCATGGTCACAATGGTTTGGTTTAAAACCAGGGCCTGATTTAACGCAGAGTGAGGCGCAGGCTCTTGCTCCTGTGCTTGAAGATATTGCAAAGAAAATTCAATCGCATCTCGATCGTTCCAATTTCAGTGTTGAAATGCACCAATGCTTTCTGGATCTGGCAGTCGGTGGAACGGCAACGCTATATTTTGAAGAGACTGATCCCGGAAATTTTTCGGCTTTTAAGTTTTCGGCTGTTCCATTGCAGGATATTTTGCTGGAGGAGGGGGAGAATGGATTTCTTGATGGTTCTTTCAGGAAACTCTTTTTGACTTTGTCTCAACTTCAGGGGCGCTATCCTTCAGCAGAACTTCCCTTGGAAGTGTTGCGGGAAGGCACGAAAGATCCGCAGACACGTTTTGAGGTTATTGAGAGCATCCTTCCGGAAAATGGTGTTTATGTTTACAAAGCTGTTCTTTGTGAAACGAGTGTTCCTATTTTGCTCAAAGAAGGAAAATTTAATAGTTCTCCGGCTATTTCTTTCCGCTGGATGAAATCACCGGGGGAAATTTACGGACGTTCGCCCGTTATGAAGGCACTCCCTGACATTAAAACAGCGAATAAAGTTGTCGAGCTTATTTTAAAAAATGCTTCCATCGCAGTGACAGGTATTTGGCAAGCCGATGATGATGGTGTTTTGAATCCCGGCAATATTGAATTGGTGCTGGGGGCTATAATTCCCAAAGCTGTCGGGTCGCAGGGATTAAAACCGTTGGAAATGCCGGGGCGCTTTGATGTTTCGGAGCTTGTTTTAAAAGATTTGCGAGCCCGCATTCGTCATGCACTTCTGTCAGATAAGCTTGGCCCTGTTGTTGATAAGCGTATGACAGCGACAGAAGTGTTGGAAAGAAGTGCACAAATGTCTTTGCTTCTTGGGGCAACTTACGGCCGTTTGCAATCAGAGCTTTTAACGCCTTTGATTCAGCGGGCTTTTGCTATTTTAAAACGTCGCGGGGAAATCCCCGATATTTCGTTGGATGGTCGCTATGTCACACTGGATTACCGCTCACCTTTGGCCAGAGCGCAGGGGCAACAAAGCGTTCAAAATATCATGATGTGGCTTGAATCTGTTTCGTCTATGGGCGCAGAAGCCTCTTTAAGCATTAATGTCCCGCAAACAGCAAAATTTATCGGCGAGGCATTGGGGATTCCAAGTGATCTGGTACGTCAGGAAATTCTGCCTGTATCATCAGTAGAGGGAATAAGGAATGTTTAGTATTTTTACAAAAAAATCATCGTCAATTTTTAAAGAAGCAAAAAGCTGTCTTGATTTGACAGATCAAATGTCAAAACAGGATCAGAAAAATATTGAACGCCTTTTTGCCCGTCTGTTTTCTACTGAAGATGGAAGAAACGTTCTGGCGTATTTGCATTACAGCGTATTTCAAAGAGCCTTTGGTTCAAATGTGACCGACGAACAACTTCGTTTCAGCGAAGGGCAGCGAGCCATGATTGCCAATATTTCACGTCTTATTGAACGTGGCCGACAAGGATAAAAATTTAACCCTATTATTCAACAAAAAGGAGATATTGAATATGAATGATACCCTACTTGATAATGACATCCCTGCAAAATTCAAAGACCCTGAAACAGGGGAAGTGCGTATGGATGCGATGGTGCAATCCTATAAGGAGCTAGAAAAGAAATTCTCTCAAATTCCGGCTGTACCGAAATCCCCTGAGGATTACTGTATTAACTGCGATAATGGTGTCTTTGATATTGATCAGGAGATGAACAAACGTCTGCATGAAAAAGGGTTTACCAATGATCAGGTACAGTTTGTCTATGATCTGGCAGCAGAAAAAATGCTGCCGATGGTTGTCGAAATGGCTGGTGACTTTCATGCAGAACGTGAAGTTGAAAAACTCGTTAATCATTTCGGTGGCCCGGAGAAATGGAAAGAAATATCCCGTCAGTTATTGGCTTTTGGTCAGAAAAATATGCCGGCCGATGTTCTGGATTCATTGTCCAGCTCATATGAAGGTGTGTTGGCGCTTTACAATATGATGAAAGGGGATGAACCCGTTATCATGCAAAAAGATGCCGCCGGAGATAAGGCGGGCGAAATGGATTTGCAATCAATGATGCGTGATCCGAAATACTGGCGTGACAAAGACCCGT
>DAOPJS010000072.1:0-6303 GCA_035399785.1 Alphaproteobacteria bacterium | reverse complement strand
TATCCAGATCATTATCACGGCTGTGTTCACCGACAATCATGCCTTCATAGACTTTATCCTGATGGCCGATAAACATAACGCCGCGGTCTTGCAGGTTAAAAATCGCGTAGGCTACTGCTTCGCCTTTATCGGTGGAAATCAGGGCGCCGTTACGGCGTCCCGGAATATCCCCTTTATACGGGCCATAATGATCAAAAATACGGTTCATAATACCTGTTCCGCGTGTATCAGTCAAAAATTGTGACTGATACCCGATCAAACTGCGGGATGGTGCCTTGAAAATAATACGGGTACGCCCGACACCTGACTGGCGCATATCAACCAGCTCGGCTTTACGCTGCGTCATTTTTTCAACCACGCCGCCGGAATATTCGTCATCAACATCAATGGTGACTTCCTCATAAGGTTCGGTGGTTTGGCCGTTTTCATCTTTTTTCAACAAAACGCGGGGGCGGGAAACGGTCAGCTCGAATCCTTCGCGGCGCATGGTTTCGATCAGGACGCCCAGCTGCAATTCGCCGCGGCCGGCCAGTTCGAACGCATCCTTGTTATCGGTTTCACGTACACGAATGGCGACGTTTGTTTCCGCTTCTGCCATCAGGCGGTCACGGATCATGGTAGAGGTCAGTTTCTTCCCTTCTTGTCCGGCATAGGGGGAATCATTCACTGTGATGGTGACGGCCATTGTCGGCGGATCAACCGGCTCGGACGGTACAGGTGTTGTGACAGACGGGTCGCAGATCGTATCGGCAACCGATGTTTTCATCATGCCCGCGATACAGATAATATCACCGGCAACAGCTTCGTCGACGGGCACGCGGTCAATACCGTTAAACGCCATCAATTTTGTCAGGCGGAATGTTTCAACGGTTTTTCCGTCCAGCGACAACGCCTTCACAGACATATTCACTTTGGCTTTTCCGCTATAGATTTTTCCGGTCAAGGTGCGCCCCAGATACGGGTCGGCGCCCAACAACGTGGACAGCATTTTGAACGGGGCGTTAACATCAACTTTCGGCGCAGGGACATGACGCAGGATCAGCTCCAAAAGCGGATGCAGATTTTCGCGTGGACCGTCAATATCTTCACAGCACCAACCATCACGGCCAGAGGCGTAAAGAACAGGAAAGTCCAATTGTTCATCAGTTGCATCAAGCGAAGCAAACAAATCAAACACTTCGTTCAAGACTTCATCAGGGCGCGCATCGGGGCGGTCCAGCTTGTTAATCAGAACGACAGGGCGCATGCCAAGCTTCAGGGCTTTACCCAGAACGAATTTTGTTTGCGGCAGCGGGCCTTCGGCAGAATCGGTCAACAGGATAACGCCGTCGCACATGCTCAAGACGCGCTCTACCTCGCCGCCGAAATCGGCGTGTCCGGGCGTGTCGATAATATTGATACGCGTTCCTTCCCAGTCGATGGAAGTACATTTGGCCAAAATGGTAATGCCGCGCTCTTTCTCCAGATCGTTGGAGTCCATGACCCGCTCGTCAACCTGCTGGTTGTCGCGGAAAGACCCGCTTTGTTTCAGGATAGAGTCGATCAGGGTGGTTTTTCCGTGGTCAACGTGGGCGATAATCGCAATATTGCGTATGTTTTCAGGTGTTCTCATGTGCGCGTATGTATAGGGTTTCGCACCGAAAAGCTAGTAAAAAAGCACTTTCCTGACCATCATCTTTAATTGTGCCACAGCCTCCTGCCGTTTACGGCTATGAGGGCTTAAAAAAGTTAAAAATCGGTGCAGCGCCCGCCTTTTTCCCAATCGCCGTAACGGGTGGGATCAGGGCCTTCCTGCCCGCCGATTTCCTTGGTTTGGCGGTTCAGCTTATTGGCTTCGTCCGTCGGATTATTCTCCGGTTTGATTGTTTCAGGACTTGGTTTTTTATCGCTCATGACTACAATAGGTTCTATGTTTGACGGGGCATTAAAACATAAACCGACGGCGAAAACCATGCTGAAATTCCTGCTGTTGCTGGGAGTTTTGCTGGCCTATTTCGGCTTTTTGTCATGGAAATACGATATTGTGACAGGCGGCGTTGTTTCTGCCCTGACATGGAGTTTTTTTGTCCTGTGCACGCCGATTGCCGATGCGGGCTTTTTGCTCGATTTTCCTGTGCGCCTGATTACGGGGATCAGGATGCTGTTTTCTGAAATCGGTGTTTGGGTGATTGCCATCTCTCTTAATTTCTGGGCGGTCAATTTCCATCCTGATTATTACGATAAGACGGTCTTGACGCATTTATTTCATAAAATCCTCACCACACCATGGCCGTATTGGAGCATTGTCATTCTCTGCGCTCTGGGCACTTTCTTATCCATCTGGTTCGGGGATGAGGTCATGGACGCTGTCGGGAAACACGGTTCAAAGACCATATCAAAAAAACGCCGCCTTATCCGCATTGTCGGGACCTTACTGCTCTTTGCCGTGATTATCGGCGTTTATTATGATTTGCTTTCCTCGCTGGGAATAAGTATTCAGTCAATAGAGGAAACACCATGAAAATATTAGAGCCCTACCGCCAAAGAATTGATGCGCTGGATGACAAGCTGGTGGATTTGCTGGTCGAACGCGCAAAAATTATTGCCGAAGTTGCCGAAATAAAAGCCGAAAACAATATTCCCGCTGTGTTGCAAGACCGCGTTGATGAAGTGCGCGAACGCGCCGTCAAGCGCGCCGTCGAACAAGGGGCGGATGAGCATTACATGCGTGAAATTTATACGACGATTATCCGGCTGTCCTGTGAGATGGAAGAAAACCATAAATCATGAGCGATACGGTTATTGATAACGGCCTTCAAACCCGCAAAATTGCCTATCATATATTATGCGAGGTCTTGCTGCGTAAAACCCCGCTGGATCAGGTTTTGGCCAGACACGGCGAATTTAATGGATTGGAGGAAGCGCGTGATCGCGCCTTTGTCCGTATGCTGGTGGCAACCTGTCTTCGCCGTAAGGGACAAATCGATGATCTGATCCGCCGCACAGTTGATAAGGACAGGGAAATTCATCCGCAATCTTTAGGCGTCATATTATCAATTGGTGTATGCCAAGTGATATTTATGAATGTTCCCTCACATGCTGCTGTGGACACCACTGTTAATCTGGCGGAAGCTGAAAATATGTCCCGCCAGAAAGGATTTATTAATGCGGTGCTGCGCCGCATGACATCCGAAGGGCAGGAATGGGTTAAAAAACAGGACGCCGTTCAAATGAATATGCCGTCATGGCTGTTGCGTCAGTGGATTGATGATTACGGTTTGAGCGGCGCGGCAGAAATCGCCCAGGGATCACTGGCAGAGGCGCCGACCGATATCTCGATTAAAAATCAGAACGAAGAAAATTACTGGGCAGGGGAATTGGACGCATCGGTTTTGCCGACGGGGTCTCTGCGCCGCAGCGGCGGCGGTAACGTCACTGATCTGAAGGGGTTTGATGATGGCGCATGGTGGGTTCAGGATGCTTCGGCGGCCCTGCCTGCCAAGGTTTTGGGTGATATCTCGGGCAAAACCGTGATTGATTTATGCGCCGCGCCGGGGGGAAAAACCGCGCAGCTTGCCGCGGGCGGTGCGCAGGTGATAGCCGTCGATCGTTCTGCCAAACGCTTGGCAACGCTCAAGGAAAATATGGATCGTTTGCAACTGGCCGATCATGTTGAGGTTGTGGCCAGTGACGGCGGGGTCTGGCAACCGCCTGCACCTGTCGATGTTGTTTTATTAGATGCCCCTTGCACGGCGACGGGGATGATCCGCCGCCATCCCGATGTCATGCATTTAAAGGGGGAACGTGATCTGGCGCAGCTATGTGATCTGCAATCCCGCCTGCTGAACAATGCCGCGGCGATGGTAAAAGCGGGCGGCATGCTGGTTTATTGTACCTGCTCCCTGCAAAAGGCGGAAGGGGAACAACAAATCAATACCTTCTTGTTAAGCCATTCCGACTTCGAAAGAAAACCGATATCCGCGCGCGAAATCGGCGGCCTCGAAGATCTTGTTACTGCGGATGGCGATTTACGGGTGCTGCCCTATCATCTTGCCCCGCAAGGCGGCATGGATGGGTTTTATGTCGCGCGGTTGATCAAGAAAAACTAAAGCGCTACTTGAAGATCAACGCGTTGCTGAATGGCGCGCGATAAATTACGATCAGGCAACATCTTGCCTGGCAAACCCGGTTTTTCAAAAGGATCGAAGTTGCACATCGTTGTTCGCGGGGCATGTTTGGTAAAAATCGCCGTACACTGATCCCCCGTTTTGCTGTCACATTGAATGGTTATTTGCGGTGTTCCTTTAACATTCATACCTTCAATTTTTGCGCAAGTTATATCAGGGGTTTTCAGCTCCTGTGCCTGCGCGGCATCGGTTATGCCCAGGCTAAGCGCCACAGCGCCGGCGGCAACAAAATGCTGTAAAAAATTTATTGTCATGATAAATCCTCTTAGGAACTTGGGCCGAAACAAAGGCCGCCTTTTTTGGCTTTGGCAATGCCTTGTCTGCCTTTTTCCATTTCAGCAATAAAGGGGGCAGAGTCAGGTTGCGGATTGGTTTTTTCTAAGCCGATTTGTGTTTCCAGCGATTTATCATCTGCGGATAAGACATCATCAAAAAATTCTGTCATTCCGACAACGGCCATATCGCCTGTTTCGGGATCAATGGCACCGACGACGGTTGTAACTTGTCTGCATTGATTGAAAATTGCGACAGGGGATTTTGTGGCGGGATCACAAATTGTCTTTGTGTAGTGAAACGGGTCGCAAGGCTCGATCTGTGGTTCTTGTGCCTCTGCGGCGGCAACCATGGCCATCGTTGCGGCACCTGTTGTCAAACCGATAAAGCTAGAGCGTAGTGAAAACATAGTAAAACTCCTCTATTTTTCTGTCTTTTTTAAAGAAATAACGCTTTATGTCAATAAAAGACTTTATTTAAAGCAGATATTTGCCCTGTGGATAAAATCTCTGTACACTGAGAATCATAGGGATTCCCCTAATCATTTCTGATTCTTTTCTTTGTCCGTCATTTGACCTATAAGGGTGTTCTAATGAGCCATTCCGTACGCATTGCGCCTTCCATATTATCCGCAGATTTCGGCCATTTGGCCGATGAGGTGGCCGCCATTGATAAGGCTGGGGCGGATTACATCCATATCGATGTCATGGACGGGCATTTCGTGCCCAATATCTCCTTCGGCGCGCCTGTTTATAAATCTATCCGTAAAGTCTCTGACAAAATATTCGATGTCCATCTGATGATTTCACCGACGGATGCGTATTTGAAAGACTTCGCCGATGCGGGCGCGGATATTATTACCATCCATGCGGAGGCGGGGCCGCATATGCACCGCTCGCTACAGGCCATCCGCGCACTGGGCAAGAAAGCGGGTATCGCGCTGAACCCCGGCACGCCGACAGATTTTCTGGATGTTATTATCAATGATGTGGATTTGATTTTATGCATGACCGTGAACCCGGGGTTTGGCGGGCAGAGCTTTATTCCCATCCTCGATAAAATCGCCGACATCCGCAAACGTATTGATGCCACCGGCCGCGATATCGATCTGGAAGTCGACGGCGGTATCACGCCCGAAACCGCGAAGGATGTCATTGCCGCGGGGGCGAATGTTCTGGTGGCGGGTACTTCGGTGTTCAAAGACGGGCCGGAAAATTACGCCAAAAATATTGCCGCTTTAAGGGGGTAATATTTCCATGTCACTGCTGCAGAAAATACAAAATAAAATCCGCCATCATGCCGGTCACCTGACCTATAACTCCCCGCTTTATAACTGGAGCTTGGGGGGCACGGTGCCTGATAAACTCCTCTTCAGCCCCTGCGATCTGTGGCAGGGCGATGCCGATAACGCCCGCTGGCTGGTGCATTCGGGCGCCTTTACCATCGGCGGTGACAGGCTGGAACTGCATAATGCCGATTGGACACCCGAAGATGCAGGTGATCACTGGATAGAGCATATCAACAGCTTCGACTGGCTGCGTGACCTGCGTGCGCTGGGCGGGCAGGAAGGGCGCATCGCCGCCCGCTACATGGTTGAAAACTGGATTGATAATTTCCAAAGCTGGGACGCGCAGACATGGCGCAGTGATATTTTGGGGCGCCGCCTCGGCAATTGGTTGGCATCGTATGACTTTTTTGGTGAAAGTGCCGACAGCCGTTTTCAGGAAATCTTTCTGGATTCCGTCGTGCGTCAGCTCCGCCATCTCGGGCGCGCTTTGCCGGGTCTGCTCAATGGCTTGCCGTTACTATACGCCATCAAGGGGCTCGCCTATGGCGGCCTGACATTAGAGGGCAGAGAAAATTA
>DAOPJS010000071.1:0-6452 GCA_035399785.1 Alphaproteobacteria bacterium | reverse complement strand
AGAGGGGCTGGATAACGTGGCTCAATATGTTAAATCCGGAGATTCTTTGTCTGCGGCTTTGAATAAAAGCGGAGAATTTCCCTCTATGGTTGTGCGCATGGTTCGTGTTGGTGAAGAATCAGGGAATCTGACAGTTGTGCTTAATCAGGTCTCCGAGTTTTATACCAGTGATGTTGATGAGGAAGTGCAAAAAGTCATTTCGATGATTGAGCCTTCACTTACTGCTATTCTTGGTGGTATGATACTATGGATTGCGGTCGGCGTGTTCGGTCCGATTTACTCAAGTTTCGAGAATATCGATTTCTAATAACTCAAAGGTTTTTTTGTAGTGTCACTAATGTCTCCCTCACGATGTATCCTTATTCTGGGTGATGAAGGATTGCAGATATTTAACGTAGGTCGTTTAAACGTCAAGTTTATCGATACTCTGCCGTGGGATACAGTCGACTTTGAGGCAAGCGTATCTTCAATTCTCGTCAAAAAGTGCAAGAGAAGGCCGGTTATTATTCTTAATGACATGGTTGAGCAGCACTACCGAAAAGAACGCATTCCAAATGTCAGTATTTTAGACAGGGCCAATATACTTAAACGTCGGTTGGGCGTTGCGTTCCCGAATTATCGCGTGCGTGCGGCATTAAAGCTTAAAGACAGCAAAAGTATCAATGATGGTGGTAAGGGGAACCCTTATCTGTTTGCGGCCATTCCTAATTCCGAACCTTTCGGAAAAACTATGGAAGCCGTTCGTCAGTCTATGGCGCCTATCGTTGGCTTTTACCTTCTTCCGGTTGAAGCGTCTGCTATGGTTAAGGCTTTGTCGACGAAGCTGGTTAAAGGCAGACAAAAATCCACATGGACAATATTCATGGGGCAGCATCAGGGTGGTGGTCTGCGGCAGATTGTGACACGTCAGGGGGAGCTTGCCCTGACACGTTTGACGCCCATTGTTGATACCGATGTTGAGCCTGAATTATGGTCTAAAGAAGTTGCCGGCGAATTGACGGCAACGATGAGCTATTTGGCGCGTTTTGGTTATAAGGAAACAGACGGTCTTGATATTGTGATAATTGCCAACAAGGTCGCCAAAACTTCTTTAGAAGCGTTCGTAAATGTCGAGTGTAATTTAACGGTTATGACCTCCCAAGAGGCGGCCGGGGCGCTGGGCGTTCGTTTGGGCGTGCAGGAAGATTTGAGATACGCCGATCCGCTTTATGCCGGGTATCTGGGGAATAAGAATAAGTTTCTCTTACCGATGCAATCACCAACGATTGATCGTTTGACGAAACCGCGGCGCGTTGCTTCTTACATCATGATTGGCTTGCTTGTTGGCTGTTCCTATTTCGGGTTCAATGTTTTTCAGGATTGGAGAAAATACATAGAGCTCAAAGATAACTTGCTTGTTTCTGTTCAACAAAACAGTGCGCTTAAAGAGGAATATCAGCGAGAGCTTCGAAAGAAAAAAGAACTCGGGTTTGATTTCACCTACGTAAATAATTCAATTGAGATTTTCAGAAGCCTGGAAGCCAGCAAAATAAAACCTTTGCCGGTTATGAGGGAAATAGCAAGGGCGTTGGGGCCGGATTTGCACCTTGATAATATTGTTATGAAACTGGATCAGGTTGAAGTGCAGGTATCACCGAATGATTATGGCTACGATCCCACAGCAGAGAGGGTATTTAAACCATATCTCAACACCATTATGACGATTTCTTTCCCCAATACGGTGGATCCAAATGTCGGCGTTGAGAAAGTAAACGGGCTGAAAGACAATTTGCAGAAAAATCTGCCGGACTACGAGGTTGAGATTTTAAAACAGGTCGCAGATCTGAGTTATACGGGAAATTTTGTGGGAGAGGCAGGCAAAACATCTGATCAAAAAAATGTTCCAGATCAATATGAAGCAGAAATTCAAATTCGGGGAGAAGTAAAATGATCCGAATTATTGGTGCACAAAAATTTCTGGCTCTTGTTTTGTTGGCTGCTTTAATGGTTTTGCTTGCAGTGTATTGGGTTTATTCATTAGGGCCCGATATTAAGGTCAAAGAGCGTCAATGGGCTATGAATAAGGCAGAAGTTGCTCGTATGACGGAAGACATTGATAAACTGATCAAAGGCATTGAACAGTTTGCTCAGCAGAAGGATGAATTTGAGCGGATTCAAAAATTCGGTTTCTTTGACCCTCAAAACAGACCTGAGGCGCGTGAACGCTTGAATTCAATACAAAAGGAAAGCCGTGTTCTTTCTGCAAAATTTACAATTAAATCTGCAGAAACAGAGCCTAATGAAAAGGCAAAAGATGCCGGCTATAAAATTTTAAATACTGATATTGATTTTTCTTTAGAAGCTTTAGACGATCTTGATATTTATAATTTTATATATTTGATGAACTATGGCTTTCCCGGGCAGATTTCAATTCAGGATATAAATATCGCCAGGAATTCAGAAATCACTCAGCCTGTTCTCAGACAGGTGGGGTTAGGGGAGCCTGTCCCTCTGGTTGTGGCGGTTGTTCGCTTGAATTGGCGGACGATGGTCCCTGATGAAAGTCTGGCAATTACAATCGATAATGAGGGGGAGCAATAAAATGAATCTCCGTTCTCTTATCTTTGTGACATTAGTTGCTTTTATCTTTTTGCCTGTTACGGCCTCGTTTGCTCAGAATGAGGGCGATGTTAGTCAGGAGGCTAAACAAGAAGAAACCGCTCCTGAAATTCAGCAGGAAGTACCTGCGACCGCGCAGGAAACTCCCTCAGCGGAGGCTGCATCTCAAGAATCGGTTCAATCGTCTGCGACACAGTCAGTTGAACAAAATACCGAAACAACATTGCAAGAGGCTCCTGCGGGAGACCCGCTTATTCGTGAGATGCAAGATCGCATAGATTTATATGGCCCCGATGTAATGATGCAACAAATGGGCTCTCTCTTTTTTACATCTTTTGAGCACAATTCTATTGATGAAGCTCGGAACGGTCTGTTTACGCGCCCCGTCACTGAAACCGAAGTGAAGGAAAGTATCCAAGTCCAAGAACAGGGTATAAGACCACCTATGGGCCCTCGTGAGCTTGAAGTCGGCGGGATTGTTTATGTTTCTTCTGATGAATGGACTGTTTGGCTTAATAAACAGAAAATTACTCCTGACAGACTGCCGCCGGAAATTTTGGATATCCGTGTTTATAAGGATTATATAAAAATCAAATGGTTTGATGCTTATACCAATCAGATTTTCCCTGTAAAAATACGAACACATCAACGTTTTAATATTGATACCCGTATATTCTTACCCGGACAATAGATTGCCATGAACGATCCTGTCCTTTCCGTTCAATCAGTATCAACAGGCTATGGCAAGAAACGCGTAGTACAAAACGTCTCTTTTGATATTCAAAAAGGCGAAGTTCTGGGGCTTATTGGTTTAAACGGTGTGGGTAAAACAACCTTGATAAAAACAATTATCGGGCTGCGTGAGAAGCAAGAAGGAAGCATTCTTGTAAAGAAGGAGGATATTTCATACTTGCCTGAGCGTTTTGATCCCCCATGGTTTTTGACGGGTTATAATTTTATACGATTTTCGCTCAGGCTATATAAAAAGGATATTTCTTTGGATGAAGCCAAAAAACAGGCGCAGCTTGTTTCTCTTGATCCCGATAGTCTGACCAGAAGGGTTCATACATATTCGAAAGGAATGCGTCAAAAGCTTGGGCTTTTGGCCACGGTTTTAACGGATAGCCGGTTGCTTATTTTGGATGAGCCGATGAGCGGGTTAGACCCAAAAGCAAGACAAGAGGTTAAGAAAATCATTTCTGACACTAAAAAAGCGGGTAAATCTGTCTTTATGAGCTCCCATATTTTGGCTGATGTGTCTGAGCTTTGCGATAAAATTGCGGTTTTTAACGATCGGTCTATCGTTTTTTATGGAACCGCGGATGAGTTAAGAAAAGAAGGAAATAATGATAATCTGGAGGTGGCCTTTCTTCATGTGATAGGGGCGGGCTAAAAAAGGTCTTTTCCACTTGGTAATTTCATAATTTCTTTTAATCTATTATTTTGTTAATATTTAGAGTAGTATTCGTTTAGGCTTCTGCCTTGTAAGTTCATGATCTAAAAAACAGTTTTCACAATGTCTTGTTTTCACAGAAAAATAGTAATCGGTAGTATGCTAGGCGTCAGTCTGTTCTTTGTGCAGACTTTTGTATCTTCGTCTGTGGCTTTCGCCCAAGAGGGGCAACAGGAAGGTCTTGCTGATTTTTCCGTTGATCTGGAGGCGTTGCCGCCGCAGCCTGCGCAGACGACATTACCTGAGGATGAAGTTAAGCCCGTCGGTGATGTTTCTCCTGTCGCGCCGGATAATGTTGCAGCACCTTCTTCCGCTGAATTGACTCCGATGGCACCTGAGCCTGGGGTCGCTGCCGGAGTAGAGGCCGCAGAACCTGAGCTAAAGCAGGTGCCGCACTCAGGAACGTATTACGACTCTGACTCGATTGTTCCTGATCCTGCAATCGGCGCCGCTGTCGGTCCGCGTGAAGTTGACCCTAAGTATGAACCGGGTTCTCAGTTTGTTGTTGTCAAACGATCTGCGGGGCCTGACACCATTCCGGCAAGAATTGTTTCGGCTCAACGTGCTTTGAAATTGGGGCGTTACAGTTCCGCTTTGGAGATGTATGAGCAACTTTATAAAAAGGTGCCTAAAAATAAACAGGTTTTGATGGGCTTGGCAGTCGCACAGCAACAAAGCGGGTTTACCGAGTCTGCCATAGCAACTTACGAAGAATTATTGGCGTTGGATCCTAAAAATACGGATGCGACGGTTAATATGCTTGGTCTGCTTAAGGAAGAATATCCTGCCGTTGCCTACCATAAGTTAAAAGATCTATGGGATAAGAATTCTCAGAATCCTGCCTTGGCTGCCCAATTGGGATTGACGAGCGCCTCTGTCGGTAATGCGCAAGACGCCATTCGTTTCCTTGGTATTGCCGCAACGTTGGAGCCGACTAATCCGCTGCATTTTTATAACATGGCGGTCATTTCCGATCGTGCAGGTGACGTTAAAGGCGCGGTCGAGCTTTATCAAAAAGCTCTTGAGGTGGATGTTGCTTACGGATCAGGACGCAGCATTCCACGCGAAGAAGTTTATGATCGTTTGGCAACATTACGTCGTTTGTAAGGGGCTGATTGTCCGTAATTTTCTTGGAAAATCTGTTTTATTTTAGCATTTTTATTTTTATCGGCGCGGTTATCGGAAGTTTTGTGACCGCCATGCTCTTTCGTATGTTAAACGGCGAGTCATGGATTGTGAATCGTGGCGGCGGCGCTGCAAGGTCGGAATGTCCGAAATGTCATCATGTGTTGGGCATCAAGGATTTAGTTCCGGTTTTTTCCTGGATTTTACAACGCGGACGTTGCCGATACTGTCATGAAAAGATCCCTATCAAATATCTTCTGATAGAGGCATTGTTCATTTTTCTGGCATGTGGTGTGTACTCGGTATTCGGTTTTTCTATCTTAAGCTTTTTTCTGCTTGCCGTGTTTCCTTTTATTTTTGTTCAGGGGGTTTTGCTTTTCAGAACAAATATTATTTCGGAACAATTATGTGGTATAATAATCGGGCTGATTTTATTTTATTTATTACTAATTCTGATTATTTAACGTCTAATAGACATAATTAACTAAAATATTGAAATATATAGGATAAAAGCTGTTATTTTGGTCAAAATCTTTACTTTTCGTTTGTACTTTTCAGGTAAAAATGAAGGGTGTGCACTTTCTGTTCTGAACAATACCTCAAAATACGACAGGGGAGGATAAATTGGATCTAACACAACTTTTGGCATTTACGATGCAAAACGGGGCGTCGGACCTGCATTTAAGTGCGTCCAATCCTCCTATTATTCGTGTAAATGGTCAGTTGAAGCGCATCAAGGCCGATATCCTGAATAGTGATGATATTCGGGCCATGCTTTATTCCGTTATGTCGGAAGATCAGCGCGCGGCCTATGAACGAAATCTTGAAGTTGACCTGGCTATTTCTTTCGGGGAAAAAGCTCGTTTTCGTGTCAACGCATACAATACGCGCCAAGGTGCCGCGGCGGTGTTCAGAACGATTCCTTCAAAAATTCCTACTGTGCAGGAATTGGAATTACCGGCGGCTATTCGTAAATTTGCGGAACTGGAAAAGGGGCTTGTTCTTGTAACCGGTCCTACAGGGAGCGGTAAATCGACAACGCTTGCCGCAATTATTAACCAGATCAATCTTACCAAGAATAAACATATTCTGACGATTGAAGATCCGGTCGAATTTTTTCACCCCTCTCAAAAAAGTTTGATTAACCACAGGGAACTGGGGGTTGATACTCACTCGTTTAAAGGCGCCCTGAAAAGTGCTTTACGTGAAGACCCCGATGTTATCCTTGTGAGGGATATGCGTGATTATGAAACCATTTCACTTGCGTTGACGGCGG
>DAOPJS010000070.1:0-6455 GCA_035399785.1 Alphaproteobacteria bacterium | reverse complement strand
GAAGGCCGATAGCACTTTTGGGCTGGGCAATTAGACGCGGATCGTTATTTGTGGCTTTTAAATCTGCCAAATCGTGAATGATTTGCGCGTCATTACGGTCCAACACGGGTGTTTTGGAATCCCTGTTGCGGCAATAGCCGGGATCGGTAATCGTCATGGAAAAAATTTCAACTTCGGGATCTGCCATCTCCGACAGAACTTCATCATAACGCCCGGGGGCATGAATATTGTCAACAACAGCATTGATAATTTTATAGGAAGGGGTACCCGCACCGCGTGCCATTAATCCATAGGCGCCACCGCGTGAGGAAAGATTCTGTAATTTTTCATAGGAATCACTGGAATGACCAAGGGCGATCGCTGTAATGCCCCAACGTGGATCTATTTCTAATAAATCACTAATATAATCTGCCCAATGGGCACGGAAAAAACGGCTGGTCGCACCGATATGAACAATTTTTCTGGAAGTTGGTTTGGCACCGTATGTTACGTCGGCATCAAATTGGTCGGCAAGCACGGCCCCTGTGACATTCATAGATCACTCCTATACACACTGAAAAAATTAATTAATGCATTATGTATATATAGGGTAATTTTGCAATATTTTTTCTTAGAACTAAATCAAAGAATGTGGCATGTTGAGAAAATTACAATCAAATTTATAAAAAATACTCAATTTTTACAAAGAGTTAGAAGAAATGCGTATAGGAATTGACTTAGGGGGCACCAAGACTGAAATTATCTGTCTGCACGAAGAAAACGGTAAGGAGCTGTATCGTCAGCGTGTGCCATCTCCCCGCGAGGATTACAAAAAAACTATAAAAACAATTGCCGGCATGATTGAGCTGGCAGAGAAAACCGTCGGCCGTAAAGGCACAGTCGGTGTCGGTATTCCCGGCACCGTGTCCGGCGTGACAGGAAAAGTCAAAAATGCCAATTCGACATGGCTGAACGGTCAAAAACTCGACAAAGATCTTGAAAGCGCTTTGAAAAGAAAAGTGCGTGTTGAAAATGACGCGAATTGTTTTGCGTTGTCCGAAGCAACCGATGGCGCCGGCCAAAAACATGGTGTGGTGTTTGGTGTTATCATCGGTACAGGGTGCGGCGCCGGTGTTGTGATTAATAAAAAAACGCTGACCGGTATTAACGGTATAGCCGGTGAATGGGGGCATAATCCGCTCCCGCTTCCGTTGGTGAAAGAAGATGACAACGCTCCGCATTATCATCTGTTTGACCATGGAAAAGATATGAAGGGGATTATTAATCCGACATATAAAAATAACGGCCAGCCAACCTATTTTACAGCCGATGATGTTAATGCCGAATATCCGGGGCCGCAATGTTACTGCGGTAAACGCGGCTGTCTTGAAACATGGATTTCAGGCACTGGATTCAAAAATGATTATCAACGCGTAACCAAAAGCAACGCATCCACCCATGATATTATTACCATGGCGCAAAAAGGTGACGCCGATGCGGTTGCCGCGCTGGAGCGTTATGCGGATCGTCTGGCCCGCGGTCTTTCAACTGTTATTAATATTCTTGATCCCGATATTATTATCCTTGGCGGGGGCATGGGAAATGTCAAAGAGCTTTATGATTTGGTGCCCAAGTTATGGCGTAAATATATTCTCTCCGACACGGTGGATACAAAACTGGCGTCACCTTTTTATGGTGATTCATCGGGTGTTCGCGGCGCTGCTTGGCTCTGGAACGATTAAATTCGGACTATTGCTTTCGGAAAATGATGAAAGTAAAATCCAGACTTAACCTTTCGGAGTTTATAAATCTTGTCTCCCGCCCATGATAATCCGCTTTTTCCGATTCCTTTCGGTCTTCTTATGGGGCCACAGCGGGCGGGAACCACATGGGTAGATCGTTATTTAAGATCGCGCGGCGATGTCTGCCTTCCGGAAGAAGTAAAAGAAGTTTTCTTTTTCGATCGTAATTTTCAGCGCGGCTCTGATTTTTATAAAAGCCATTTTAAATTATCTGATCAAGATAAACTGGCCATAGAAATTACGGCGACATCCTTTGATCATCCTGAGGCAGCTAAACGGGTTGAGGAAGTCTTCGGCAGGGATGTCAAACTGGTTTGTCCGCTGCGTCATCCGATTACGCGTTCTTACTCACTGTATTTGCATTACCTGCGCTATGGCCTTGTTAAAGGAACGTTGCAGGATGCCATTGAGCAGGTGCCGCAAATTTTAGACAGCAGTCGTTATACAGAGCATCTATCGAAATGGTTTGATATTTTCGGCCAAGATAATATTACATTGATTTATCAGGAAGAACTTGAAAGTGATCAACTCAGTTTTGTTAAAAAACTTTGTGATGGATTGGGACTTGATTTTGTTGAACCATCGGAAGAAGTTCAGGGACGCTATAATATTACAACATTTTCAAAATTCGGATTTTTGGCCTTTCTCTCACAACAAGTGGCTGATTTTTTAAGATATTATCGTTTGTACTTTATTATCAATTTTGCCAAATCAATCGGCGTTAAAAAATTGATATTCGGCAAAGAAAGACCGGATGCCAAAAAAGATAATATCCCCGAAGAAGATTTGATATTTTTAAAAGAAAAAATCGGCGTAGAAGCAGATAAGTTTGAAAAATTTATCGGGCAAAAAGTCCTTTTCTGGCAGGGAATTTATGAGGATTAGATGAGCAAGATTTTATCTGAACTGCTGACATATCCTTTTGAGAAAGAACAGCTGGAATTCCCTGAAAACCGCGGAAATATTCTTATTTGGGGGGCGCAATATACGAAAAATTTGGCGAATTTAAAAGCTGATTGGGTGCAGGAATTCAAGCCTTATGCCGATCATTTAAAGGCCAATTCTGTGTCATCGTTTTGTGCCCCGCCGCTTAATAAAAAATATAACTATGCGCTGTGTTGTCTGCCAAAGCAAAAGGAAGAGGCGCTCTATCTTCTGGCTAGTGCGCTGGATTGTTTAGACAAGGATGGTTTGTTGCTGGCCAGCGCTGCCAATGATGCCGGCGGAAAAAGACTGGATAAATGGTTTCATGATTTGGGATTAAATGCCCAAAATCTTTCCAAATCAAAATGTCGCATCGTTTGGGCATACAAGAAAAACCCATCTCAGGAAAAAATCAAAAAATTTATTTCTCAAGGATCTGTTCGAAAAATAAAACTGGGTAATGATGAATTTTTTACCAAACCCGGAATTTACGGATGGAATAAAATTGATGTCGGGTCAAAATTACTGGTTGAAAATATTACGGATGATTTATCCGAAACCGGCGCAGATTTCGGATGTGGTTACGGCTATATTGCAAATAAAATTTTAAATGGTAATAAGAAAGTAAAAAAAATATATGCAATAGATGCTGATTATAATGCCGTTGAATGCTGCAAAAAAAATCTGGAGAAATATCAAAAAGATTATTCAATTGAATATCAATGGAAAGATCTGTCGGTTAAATCAGATGATTTAAAAAATCTGGACTGGATAGTAATGAATCCGCCATTTCATGAAGGCAAAAATACCGATACAGATCTGGGAAGAAAATTCATAGAAAATGCGGCGGCTTCCCTTCGTAAAGGCGGGGCGCTTTATATGGTGGCGAACGCCCATTTGCCGTACGAAGCGATCTTGACAGGATTTTTTGATAAAGTTGAAAAAATTATTGAAAATCAAGGGTTTAAAGTATTCAAGGCGATAAAGTAGCCTAACATAAAATAATTAAAACAAGGCCTTCATTCAGCCATAATAATGGGTAAAATAAGAGCCTGTCAGGAGGATATCATGTCACAACCAGTTCAATCATTCGGTCTTATTGCTTCAGTTATTGCCCTTACTTTGGGTATTGGCTATGCGGGTCAACAAATTCATTCAGGTCTGACAAATTTCAGAAGTTTTGACCGCAGTGTCACGATGAAAGGTTTGGCACAGCAGGATGTTGTTGCAGATCTGGCAATTTGGCCGATTTCCTATACGGAAACGGGAAATGAATTGGCGCCGCTTCAGGATTTAATGGATGCGCGTGGCAAGTTAATCGTGGCTTTCCTGAAGAAATACGGAATCAAGGATGATGAAATTGAATTGCAGCAGGTGCAGGTGCAGGATTTATTGGCACAGACTTATCGTCAGAATAATTCCGAATCCAATCGTTATATTTTGACTCAAACCTATATGGTCAGAACGGATAATATCACCGCCGTAGATAAAGCCTCCAAAGATATGGGGGAACTTGTAAGACAGGGCGTTGTTTTTGCACAAAGCGGATCAACGGCGCCGACATATCTTTATACAAAACTGAATGACATCAAGCCTGCAATGATTGCTGAGGCAACAAAAAATGCCCGCGAAGCGGCGCAGGAATTTGCCGAGAATTCCGGCCAGAAAGTCGGCGGTATTAAATATGCGTCACAAGGCGTGTTTCAGATTTTGTCTCGTGATGAAACCTATTTGATTTCAGAATCACAGCAACAAAATAAAACCGTTCGCGTTGTATCAACGATACAATTTTATCTGGAGGATTAATGCCGCTGGATAAATCGCGTATTCATGGTGTTGTTTGGGACCTTGATAATACGCTCTATCGTTTTACCGATGCCTTCTATAAATCCTGTACCGAGGCGGCGGCGCAGGCTGCCCTCGAAATGGGAATTAAGCTGAGTTACGAAGATACATTGAAACTGGCCGAGCGCTCCGAACAGGAATATGGCTACTCCATGCATGGCTATGTGACTGATCACGGCCTGACTTATGCCAGTTTGCATTTTCCGTTTCACCAACGCATCGATGAAACCGTGATTGATCCGATTGAGGGTGTTGAAAAAGCGCTGCGCCGTATCAAAATGCCGCAGGTTATTCTAACAAATGCATCGCGTTGCTGGGCACAGCGTGTCTTAAAATTTACGGGATTGGATCAGATGTTTCCCGACGATAAAATTGTACCGATGGAAGATGTTAATTTTGAGCCAAAAGCCAGAAGCACCAAAGGCTTTAGAAAGGCAGCAAAGATTCTGGGTATTCCGCCGGAAAATTTATTGATGGTTGATGATCTGGATCGCAATTTGGCAATGGCCTATGAAGTGGGATTACAAACGGCCTATATCCATCACGGTGATCCGATGCAAGAGCTCCCCGATTTCATCGACGAGCAATTCAAAGATGTTTTATATCTGGAAAAATTCCTGAACAGATAAGTTATTCGGCGGCTTCATTTTCAGAAGACTCGCTGCCGAAACGTTGATCTCCGTCTGTGTCGTGGAAGTTCTTACCGCCGGTACTAACCTTGTTTTTCGTCGGGTCATAAACTTCACCGCCGCGTACAAGACCATCGGAAAGCGCGCCGGGGTGTAATCCTGTTTCTTTGGCGACCATCATATAAATCGCTTCTTTTGATAATTCACGTACCTCGCTTCGGAACATGTTATGCCAGCCGCAGGCCGCATCCATCGTAATAATGGATTTATCGGGCTGGGTACGCTTTCTCATATGCTCTTCTGTCAATTTGACGACTTCTTCCAGACACTCATCCGATATGGTCAATTTATGGTGGCGCTCGTAACTCGGGCGTACCCCTTTTAAAATTGTCAGGGTTTCTTCAGCGGTCGGCATACGCAAATGCACTTTTTGGAAACGACGATCAAGCGCTGGGTCAATCGCAACATACATACGGAATTCATCCAGTGTTGTGGCGCCCAAAATATGAAGGTCACCCACTGTCATATATGGTTTCATGACCTCCGACAGACCCGCATAGGCGGACCCTGTAACGGTCGGCATGATCGTATGAATTTCGTCGATAAACATGATATAGCGTGGAAATTCGGGATAGTGGTATCGCTCCGCCAATCCCTTACAGATCGGGATAAAGCGGGATTGAAACTCTCCCGGACTGTTTGTTCCCGCCGCCATGGCAGACATATCCAGCTCAATCACCTGTGCATTTTTAAGATATTCGGGAACACGTTCGGCAACAACGGCCTGGGCCAGACCGGCTACCAACGCCGTTTTACCAACCCCCGCTGGGGCAAGCATACAGGCGTTTTTACGGTTACGCTGCAGAAGAATAAGCATGACCTGATCGATTTCCTCGTCCCGTCCGATAATCGGGTCGAATCGCCCCTCGCGCGCCATTGTTGTGTAATTGCGGCAATAGCGCTTGAGCAGATCATCCAGATCGTCCTGCGGAATCGTAAAATTATATTTCTTCGACATGTGTCCCAACCGATATGTTCAAAGGAAAGTTGAATAGAAATACTCAGATCACCCCTATATTGTACGGTAAATCGTTAAAAAAGCGCAAAGATTTCAAATTATCGGGAAAAATCTTCTGACTGATAGCCCTGCATATATAAAACAGAGGTTAAATCCGTAAATCGGATACAGTTCACCAGAGCGTCTTCCAATAAAGGCTTAGGGTGATAGCCAATACCAAGGCCTGCGGCCTGTAACATAGGTAAATCATTTGCACCG
>DAOPJS010000069.1:0-6550 GCA_035399785.1 Alphaproteobacteria bacterium | reverse complement strand
AATCCTCAGCGGTATGCTTGATCCGGAAGAACGTGAAGAATATCTCGGTCAGGCCGAAATCCGTCAGGTCTTCCATATTTCCAAATACGGCAATATTGCCGGCTGTATGGTCACCGTCGGTATGGTGAAACGCGGAGCAAAAGTGCGCTTGCTGCGTGATGATGTTGTGATCCATGAAGGAACACTGAAAACACTGAAACGCTTCAAAGACGAAGTGAAAGAAGTGAAAGAAGGCATGGAATGCGGTATGGCGTTTGAAAACTACGATGACATCAAAGAAAAAGACATCATCGAATGTTACGAAATCGTCGCCGAAGCCAGAACGCTCGAATAATCGTCATTCCATTATTTAGAAGTAAGAAAAATGCAACAAAACGGTCCCTCACAAAGACAACTGCGCGTTGGTGAACAGCTTCGGCATATCATTGCCGAAACGCTTCAACGCGGACATTTCCGCGATGAAATCCTGCTGGATCACGCGGCAGAGGTCACAGTGACCGAAGTACGCCCCTCGCCTGATTTAAAACAGGCGACGGCCTATGTCATTTCGCTCGGCGGTGTGGATATGGATAAAATCCTGCCTGCGCTTAATCATAATGCGCCGGCTTTTCAAAAAGACATCAACACCAAGGCCAATTTAAAATTCACGCCGAAAATAAAATTCAAACATGACAGTTCGTTTGAAAACGTCCAGAAGCTGGATTCTATTTTGAGCAATCTGAAATACTCGGATCAGGAAAATTAATGACGGAAAACGAAAATCAGGACACAGAAGAAAAAAAGCCGCAGCTTTCCCTTGCGGTCGCTCTGTCAAAATTTCAAAGTTTTCTTCTTAATCACACCTTTCACCTGATTATCGTTTTTATTTTGGGCTTTGGTATCGGCCTTCATTATAACAAAAGCGTCAGAACCGTTTTTGATCTGCCTGACTGGGCGATTGTCAGTGACAACTTGATCGACAGCGATCCTGACGCCGCCAATGCGATGTTCAACAAGCATGTTGAAAATGAATTCTATCCGGGTATGGAAGAGAAATACATCATCAAAGATCTTCGTAAATATGGGTTCAGGCTGGATTGGCGCGCCAGACAAGATGCCAAAGTGGCCTTTCACAATGAATGGCGCGGCAAATGCAAATATGTCCGCACGGTGACGTGGCAGACAAATAATAATCACCTCATCACCAGCAGTACCGGTTCCCTCTGGAAAATCTGTAAATAGGCATAGGTAATTTTATGAATGAACAGCCTGAAACTTTTACTCAAAGATACAAACGAATTAAAAAGGATATCGAAAACCATCCTGATTACAGACGCAATAATTACGCAAGAAAATTACGAGGAATATTAATTATTCCCTTCACTTTCATCGCCTTAATTTTGGCCTATTTTCTTAATTTATACTTAGGTATCTCAGAATATATTACGTGTTCAATAGCTGGAGTAATAGCCATAGTTTCTTCTTTCATTTTTTCAAAAAAAATAGCAGACAAAAAGTTCAAGAAAAACTGATTTATATTTTTTATGTCGTTTAAATAATTGAAAGTGACACGGTGTTTATAATTACTAAAAAGATATTAAATGGCACGTCGTAAAAAAGGCCAAAAAATTGACGGCTGGATTAACCTCTATAAACCTGTCGGTGTGACATCAACACAGGCGGTCGGTAAAATCCGCCGCGCCCTGAATGCGCAGAAGGTCGGCCATGGCGGCACGCTTGACCCCCTTGCCTGCGGTATCTTGCCCATTGCTCTGGGCGAAGCCACCAAGACAGTAAATTATATTCAGGATGCGATGAAAATTTATCACTTCACCGTGACATGGGGGCAGCAGCGCACCACCGATGATGCTGAAGGCGATGTTATCCATTCCTCGGATCAACGCCCTTCTCTTGAAGAGATTGAAAAAATCCTGCCTGATTTCATCGGCGAAATTGACCAAATCCCTCCGCAATTTTCCGCCGTTAAAATTGATGGGGAACGCGCCTATGATATCGCCCGCGATGGTGACCACGCCGATATCAAATCCAGACAGGTCTACATTGAAAATCTTGACATCATAGCCGACGCAGAAGGTGGAGAGAGTAGCCGTAGCGCGCCTGCGCGCCTGAGACCAAACAACGAAACAAAGTTTCGTTGTATATGCGGCAAGGGCACCTATATCCGCTCTCTCGCCCGCGATATGGGGCAGATTTTGGGCTGCTTTGGCTATATTTCGGCCTTGGAGCGGGTTCAGGTCGGCGTTTTGGCCAAAGAAAATGCGATTTCCCTTGATATTTTCGAGGAAATGATTGATAACCCCACCCAAGAGAAAGACCTTAGCGGGGTTGTTCTCCCCCTTCAGACCGTCCTGGACGACATCCCGGTTTTGGCCTTGAAGGATCAGGAAGCAACCATGTTGAAAAACGGGAACGGTATCTCCCTGCTTTCCAAATCCGATTTATCCCGACTAGAGGGGATCGGTGTTGATTGGAAATCTGACGATATTTTTACCGCTCTTGCCACCTATGATGATCGGGCCTTGGCCATGATCGAAATCTGCGGGGCAAAAATTCAACCTGTTCGGGTCTTTAATGTTTAACCCATTTTAAAGAGGAGAAAACGATGTCGATTACAGCAGAGCGCAAAACGCAGCTTATTGAAGAAAACGCCACAGCAAAAGGCGACACAGGGTCACCTGAGGTTCAAATTGCTATCTTGACAGAGCGTATCAACAACCTGTCAGAACACATGCAAGCCAACAAAAAAGATTTCGGTTCACGCCGCGGCCTTTTGGCAATGGTGGCAAAACGCCGTAAATTGCTTGATTACCTGATTAAAAACGACAACGAGCGTTATCAGGCCATCATCAAAAAATTGGGCATCAGACGTTAATCGCCGGTCAAAGAACATTGAAAACCGACCTCTTGGTCGGTTTTTTATTGAAAAAAACAAAGCACCAACAAGCCGCCAGATGGAGAGAGATCAGAGATCACGGCTCTTGCCGCAGCGCTCCTAAAAATGACAGCAACTGATAAAATAAAAGCCGCTGATTAAGCGGCTTTTTTATTCTCGGCGCGGTTGATGCCTTCAACGATCAGGCGCTTGGCATGCTCTGCATTGCCCCACTGTCCCGTTTTGACCCATTTACCTTTTTCCAAATCTTTATAGTGGTCAAAGAAATGGCGGATCTGGTCACGCAAAATCGGGCGAATATCATCGATATCATTCACATTGGCATGATACGGGAATAATTTATCAATCGGGCGGGCGATGATTTTTTCATCCAATCCGCCGTCATCTTCCATCATCAACACGCCGACAGGCTGAACCGCAATCACCGCGCCGGGCATAATCGGTGTGTTGCCGATCACCAGCACATCAACCGGATCACCATCTTCGGATAATGTATGCGGAATAAAGCCGTAATTACCGGGATAAAACATCGGGGTATGCAGGAAACGATCAACAAAAACGGCGCCGCTTTCTTTATCCAGCTCATATTTCACGGGTTCACCGCCCATGGTGTTTTCAATGATGACATTGACTTGCTCAGGGGCATCATCGCCGATTGAAATTTTTGTGATATCCATTTCTGTGTCCGTGAAAGTGTTAAGTGCAATGCCTTTTACACATTATCTGTCATAGGCGCAAGTACGCCCGTCAGGTAATTTGAAACGGATTTTCTCGCCATCTGCCGTTTTCAATCTGGCGGCATTATAGACCTTTTCCCCTTCAGCGCTCATTCTGAACAGGTCACAGGTTTTTTCAAGATTGGCTGCTTTTACTTTCGGTTCAATCGCTTTATAGGCTGCAAAGCCAATTCCGCCGATAGCCATGCTAGAAGCCAGAACAATGGAAATTTTTGTATTTGTATTAAAACTCATCACACACTCCTTATGAAGAAGTGGTTTTTAGCCTTAAATATTAATTATGTCAATCTATTTCAAAGTGTATCGCTTGGAAATCTGCCCGTTATCCATCTCAAATACGACAGGAACACCCGTTTCCATTTCCGCATCATTGATGGTGTCGGGTGTTTCAACGCCCAAGATGATCAACATCGCCCGCAGGGAGTTACCATGCGCCGCAATCAGGACGTTTTTCCCCTCATCCAGCATGGGTTTGATATTGGCCTCATAATACGGACGAACGCGGTTTTCGACGACATCTCGCAGACATTCACCCCCCGGCGGCGGCGTATCATAGGAACGGCGCCAGATATGCACCTGCTCCGCCCCGTATTTCTCGCGGGTTTCATCCTTATTCAACCCCGTCAGGTCGCCATAATCGCGCTCGCGCAAATCATCATGGCGCACCATTGTCTCAATTAGGTCGGGCTGACCGATCTCGTTCAGGGCCAATTTGGCGGTGTCGTTGGCGCGGGTTTGTGTACTGGTAAAAACCTGATCAAACTTGATTCCCGCGTTTTTCAGCAATTTTCCCGCATTAACCGCTTCTTCGCGGCCTTTATCCGTTAAATTGACATCATGGAATCCGGTAAATTTATTGGCCAAATTCCATTCTGACTGCCCGTGACGCAGCAAAACCAAGTAATTCATAATTTTTGTCCTATCGTTTTTGGGTTTTATCGACCAACTACCGATTTAAGGTCTTTCAGGCCGTTAATCAACCCGTCTTTGGTGGCAATTTCACCATTTTGCCACTGGCGGAAACCAACAAAGATAGCCGCCAGAAAACCTAGGCTGATTAGGAAAAGCAAGAGCGAGCCGACAACACTTCCCCCGAAAACCAGTGCAATCAAAATACTTAGGATGAAGGCCATACCGAATAAAACCACCACAAGTTTCAAATGCGACAATTCCATCGCATTAAACAGCGGGGCAAAGATGAAATATCCCAAAAATGACATGACAAGCCCGATAAAGCCCAAAAAGCCGAACAGCCCTTGAAGCGGCATCTGAACGCCTGCCAGTCCCACCAAACCACCTAAAACGCCGAAGGCCGATGATATCAAAACCAGAAAGTAGCAAATTTTGGCGTATTTATCCGCCGGAATACCAATGACTTTATTGCCTGTAGATGGTGGCTGTTGGTCGTTTTGCGGTGCATCGCTCATTTTCTTGTCCCCCTTGAAAATTCAATAAAAATTTGACTTTGCGGCCTTATCATGTCATTAAAAACCGCGCGTGAAAAGAGCGTAGAGGACTTTTTCCGAGGCCGGATTACGGTTGACTGTTAAGCATTTGCCATAGCAAGTTTTTAACTGTCCACCGGATACAACCCGACCTCCCAAAATTCGAATTTGCGCCTTTTTTATTGCGTATGCGCCTTTCCGTTTATGGATTTGGCGTTTTTGATACGAAACAATGAAAAGGAAAAAATATGTTTAACGTTTATCGTAAAGAAATGGAATTTGCGGGTCAGAAACTTGTGCTGGAAACAGGCAAGATTGCCCGTCAGGCTGATGGCTGCGTCATCGCAACACTGGGCGGTACGTCCGTCATGTGTACGGCAGTTGCCGCTAAATCTGTTAAGGAAGGACAAGACTTCTTCCCGCTGACAGTGAACTATCAGGAAAAAGCATTCGCTGCTGGTAAAATCCCCGGCGGCTTTTTTAAACGCGAAGGACGTCCGTCTGAAAAAGAAACTCTGGTTTCTCGTCTGATCGACCGCCCTATTCGTCCGCTCTTCCCTGATGGCTTTTATAATGAAGTACAGGTTATCGCGACTGTCTTGGCGCATGACATGGAAAATGATCCGGACATCGTCGCCATGATCGGCTGTTCTGCCGCCCTTTGTTTGTCAGGCGTTCCGTTCATGGGGCCTGTCGGCGCTGCCCGTGTTGGTTACATCAACGGTGAATACGTTCTGAACCCGACTATTCAACAAATGGAAGAATCAAATCTTGATCTTGTCGCCGCCGGTACAACAGAAGGTGTCTTGATGGTTGAATCAGAAGCTTCCGAGCTGTCTGAAGAAATTATGTTGGGCGCCGTGATGCATGCATGGAACGGCTTCCAGCCTGTTATCAACCTGATCATTGATCTGGCTGAAATGGCCGCGAAAGAGCCTTGGGATCTGCCTGAAAAAGATCCGAAGATTGTTGAACTGGCCAAAAACATGAAAGCCAAATTTGAAGGTGACGTTCGTAAAGCATACGAAATCACTGACAAGATGGAACGCTACGCTGCTAAGGACGCTGTCAAAGCTGCCGCGATGGAAGCTTTCCTGGATGAAGAAAACGGTATCACCAAAGAAACCGTTGCCGCCGAATTCAAACATCTGGAAGCAGATGTCGTTCGTGGCAATATCCTGAAAACAGGCTCCCGTATTGATGGCCGTGATACAAAAACGGTTCGTCCGATCGTGGCCGAAGTTGGCGTTCTGCCGCGTGCTCACGGCTCTGCCCTGTTTACACGTGGTGAAACACAGGCTCTTGTGGTTACAACACTCGGCACTGGTCAGGATGAACAAATCATCGATGCGCTGGAAGGTGAATATCGTGAAAACTTCATGTTGCATTATAATTTCCCGCCATATTCTGTCGGTGAGTGCGGCCGTATCGGCTCACCGGGTCGCCGTGAAATCGGTCATGGTAAACTGGCTTGG
>DAOPJS010000068.1:0-6669 GCA_035399785.1 Alphaproteobacteria bacterium | reverse complement strand
GTTTTTCGGCCCGGGAGACGTTGCAGTAAACAAAACCCTGTCCGGGCCCAAACGCTGCTTTTCAATCGTAATAAGCGGCGTTTTACCTGCCTCTTCACGGAAAGAGATGTAATAGCGACCCTGCACCTCGCTGAATGAAAAATCCCTGAAAAGCCCGTTATAAACATTCTGGCTGTAGATCTGGAAGATGGCGCCGAATTCCTTGCGCGTATACCCTATTTTTTGCTGATAAGGCGGTTTTAGGCTCATAGAATACATTATACCTTATTTTACACTGGAAACGGTCATAATTTTGACTACACTACCCGTTATTCAGGATCAAAAATCAGTAAAGGTATTGATATGTCAGATATATTTCGCGAAGTCGATGAAGCCCTCCAGCAGGAAAAAATAGAGAAAATCTGGAAAGAATACCGCTCGACCATTATCGCAGCCGTCGCCATCCTTATTGTCAGCACGGCGGCCACTACGGCCTATAAAAGCTGGAACGCCGGCCGCAATGCCGAAGAAACCGCGCGCCTGATACAGGCGATGGAATCAGACAAACCTGCCGAAGCCATTAAGGACGTGATCGGCGATACAAGAAATTCCCATGAAAGTCTGGCGATGATGAGCAATGCCGGTATGCTTTTGGATCAGGGGAAAACAGCCGAAGCTGCTGCCATCTACAAACGTGTGGCCGATAACAAAAGCACGCCGCGCGATTTCCGCGATTTAGCACGTCTGTTATACACACAGCATGCAGACAAACCCGACATTGATATTTTGAAACCCGTTCTGGCGAATGAAAAAAGCCCGTGGGTCTGGCATGCCCGCCTTCAAGCCGCCGTCATTGCCGGTGAACAAAATAATGATACGGCGCAGGCATTGGAATATTTGAAACCTTTCGATAGCGTGACAACAATTCCGCTATCCCTGAAACAACGCGCACAGGCGTTGGAACATGTCTACACCTTAAGCCAGCCAAATGTTGAACCTGCTGCAGGAGAAACAAAATAATGTCGTCCCGTTCGCTTGTTATACTTGTCGCCCTGACGTCATTCCTCGGTGCCTGTTCCCTCTTTGACTCCGAACCGGAAAAGGCACCACTGCCGGGTGAGCGTATTTCTATTTTGGATCTGCAGGAAGAACTTCGTCCGAGCGAGAGCAAAAAAGCGCAGGAAGTGATCGACATACCGCCGGCCACAAATTATCAGGATTGGCCGCAAAACGGCGGCTATCCGCACCATGCCATGCAAAATCTGGCCTTTGGGGAAAACGCCCAAATTGAGCGTATCTGGAGCGCCGATATCGGCGCAGGCAGTAGCGACAGATTGCCTTTGAATGCACGTCCTGTTGTTGCCGCGGGGAAAGTATTTACCATCGATACAAAATCAAATGTCCGCGCCTTTCACAACCAGACAGGCAAGATGCTCTGGGAAACCAATGTCCGCCATCAGATTGAAAAAGACCCCGTGATCAGCGGCGGCCTGTCCTATGCAGGTAATGTTCTTTACGTCACTTCAGGTTATAACGAAGTCCTCGCGCTGAACCCCGACACGGGCGAAATTTATTGGCGCACACAAATCAGCGCAGGATCACGCGCCGCCCCGACCGTTTATAATGGCCGCGTTTTTGTAACAGGTCTTAATAATAATGCGATGGCCCTGAACGCCAAAGACGGCAAGATTCTCTGGGAATATGAGGGTGTCGGTGAAACAACAGGTCTTCTGGGCGCCGCAAGCCCCGCAGCGGATGAAGACATCGTCGTTCCTGTCTTCACATCAGGCGATATTGCCGCCCTGCATGTTGAAAACGGCTCTGTCGCGTGGAGTGATAGTTTGGCAAACTCGCTGAGGCTTGGCGGCATGGCCGGCTTATCCGATATTCGCGGCCTGCCTGTCATGAAAAACGGCCTTGTTATTGCAGTTAGCTTCGGCGGTAAAATGGCCGCCTTTGACAAGCGCAACGGCACATTGATCTGGCAAAGAGAAGTCAGCAGCTCTGAAACACCATGGGTTGCCGGTAACACTGTTTATGTATTGTCTTCGGATTACAAGTTAATGGCACTGGGCCTGACAGACGGTGATATTTTATGGATTCACGACGTGCCCAAATATAAAAACCCCGAAAGCCGCAAGGGCTTGCTGGCATGGACAGGCCCCATCATGGTGAACGGGCGTCTGCTGCTGGCAGGAACCGACGGCGAAATCGCCGAATTTAACCCTAAAGACGGTAATCAGATGAATAGCTGGAGCGTGAAGAAAACAATCCGCATTACCCCTATCGTTGCTGACGGTACCATGTATCTTATCAGCGAAGATGGAAGCTTGCTTGCTTACCGCTAATCGCTTACAAAGCTAGGTATGAGCTTTACTATTGCCATTGTCGGACGCCCGAATGTCGGGAAATCAACGCTTTTCAACCGATTGGCGAAAAAGAAACTTGCTATCGTTGACGATACACCGGGTGTCACACGGGATTGGCGTGACGCGGAAGGTTATTTGCTCGACCAAAAAATCCGCATTATTGATACGGCCGGGCTGGAGGAATCTTTTGATGATTCCATCGAAGGGCGCATGCGCCGCCAGACAGAAGAAGGTATTGCCCAGGCAGACGCCGTTTTGTTTATTATTGACGGCCGTGAAGGCGTTACCCCGATTGACGAACATTTTGCAGGATGGTTAAGAAAACAAAAAAAGCCTGTCGTACTGGCCGTCAATAAATGTGAGAACGACACAGCCGCCGCAGCAGGTATTGCCGAAGCAAATAAATTTGGTTTTGGCCAACCTATTCCCATCTCTGCCGCTCATGGATATGGCATCGAAGATATTTATCATGCCTTTGAGCCGTATTTCTCAGAGGCCACTGATGAGGGCGAAACTGATTTGGATCAACTACCCGATTTCGAAGATATTGATTCACTGGAAGGTGACGAAAATTTCGACTTTGCTGCCCTTGATATAAAAGAAGATGACGAAAAGCCGATTAAAATAGCAATTGTCGGACGCCCGAATGTCGGGAAATCAACGCTGGTCAACGCTTTGCTCGAAGAAAACCGCGTTATGACGGGGCCGGAAGCAGGCATTACCCGCGACGCCATTGCCGTCGACTGGGAGTTCAAAGGCCGTAAAATCAAATTGGTTGATACGGCAGGAATGCGGCGGAAATCAAAAATTGATCACAACATTGAAAAGATGTCTGTTGAAGATTCATTACGTGCCATACGTCTGGCACAGGTGGTGATTCTCGTGATCGATTCAGAACATATATTGGAAAAACAGGACCTTCAAATTGCCGATCATGTCCTGAATGAAGGACGCGTTTTAATTATAGCTGCCAATAAATGGGATTTAATAAAGGGCGATGAAGCCAAAAAAGAAGCCATCGCCATGATTAATTACAAATTGGAAACATCATTGGCACAGGTTCGTCATATTCCTTCTGTCAGCATCTCTGCCCTGAATAACCGCAATCTCGGGTTTTTGATGCAGACGGTTTTGGATACCTATGCCCTTTGGAACAAGCGTGTACCGACGGCAAAAATGAATCGCTGGCTGGCCGCCAAGGAAAGTCAGAACCCCGCCCCCCTTTATGAAGGCAAGTCAAACCGCCTGAAATACATTACCCAGATCAATATCCGCCCGCCGACCTTTTCCCTTTGGGTATCGCGGCCAAAGGAACTGCCCGATACCTATAAGCGTTACCTGATAAACGGCCTGCGCGAGGATTTTGACCTGAAAGGTATTCCTGTCCGCCTTTTAGTCAGAACAAGTAAAAACCCCTTTAACTAATTAAAGGACAACACAGTCAATCCAACCATAGATGTGAGGAGGAAAGATATGGAAGTCGATTTAAATCAATATATAGAACTGGCAATTTTCTGGGGGATGCGTGTTTTAAGCGCGTTATTGATCCTGATCGCCGGATGGGTCCTGGGCAGCTGGGGCAAAAAACGCATCCAAAACATTAAACGTCTGGACGGCACTTTATCTTCTTTCCTTGGCGGATTTATAAAATATGCCGTGTTGGCCGTATCTTTTGTGGCTGTGCTTGGCCAGTTCGGTGTACAGACGGCGAGCTTGCTGGCCGTACTGGGCGCCGCAGGCTTGGCCATCGGCTTGGCGCTGCAGGGAACACTCAGTAATGTCGCTGCCGGTGCGATGCTTTTGATTTTACGTCCGTTTGGTGTCGGTGATTATATCGAATTCGGTTCCACGGGCGGTACAGTTACATCTTTGGGTCTTTTCGGGGCGGAGCTGAACACACCCGATAATAAATATATTTTTGCGCCCAACAGCAAAATATGGGGCAGCGAAATCACGAATTACACCCGTAACAGACAACGCCGTCAGGATATTGCTGTGGGCATCAGCTATGACAGCGATATCAATAAAGCCATCAAGACCATTGAGAAGGTTTTAAAGAAGGAAACACGCCTGATCGAGACGACAGGCAAAGAGCCTATTATCGTCGTTGATAATATGGGGGACTCCTCTGTTGATCTGAAAGTACGAATATGGACCAAGACAGATGATTTCTTTGTTGTTCAGTGGGATTTGATGAAGGCCATCAAAGAAGCACTCGACAAGGACGGCATCACCATTCCGTTCCCGACAAGAACGCTGGAAATATCAAACCCGGAAGCATTAAAGGCATAAGACAATAAAAAAAGGGCTCTTTAAGAGCCCTTTTATTTTATCTCTCAAAGAGACTTATTTCTTTTTGGCCGCAGGCTTCTTAGCTGCCGCTTTTTTCGCATCAGCATTCTTGCCTTTATGGCGTGGGCCTTTTGTCTCTGCTTCGATGATATTCACTTTACCACCTGCTTTTTCGACTGCCTTAACCGCCCCGGCCGTTGCGCCGGAAAGTGTCAATTCAACTTTTGATTTCAGCGCACCTGTCGCCAACAAACGAATACCGTCTTTTTTACGGCTCACAACTTTTGCCTTTACCAGCATATCTTCATCAATTGCGCCTTTGGCATCAATCATCTTCTTGTCCAAAGCCTGCTGCAAACGTCCCAAAGAGACCGTTGCATAGTCTTTGCCAAAAATGTTGTTGAAACCGCGTTTAGGCAAGCGTTGGTACAAAGGCATTTGACCGCCTTCAAAACCTTTAATGGCTACACCGGAGCGTGCTTTCTGACCTTTTTGACCAACGCCACAGGTTTTGCCTTTACCTGAACCAATACCACGACCAACACGTTTTGTGTTTTGTCTGGAACCTTCTTTAGGCTGTAAATCGCTCAATTTCATTTTTCTATTCCTTATAAAAAATTCTTATGCGGCGTCTTCAACTTTAACAAGGTGAGACACTTTACGGATCATACCGCGCACACTTGGTGTATCTTCCAGTGTTTTTGTGCGGCCGATTTTGTTCAGACCAAGACCGATCAAAGTCTTACGCTGATCCGGGGCGCGGCTGATAGGTGAACCGATCTGTGTTACGGTCACTGTCTTACCTGACGCTGCCTTTTTAGCGGGTGCTTTTTTGGCGGCTGCTTTCGGTGCTGCTTTTTTTGCTTCAGTCATCTTATTCATTCCCAAATAAATCTAAATTACTCTGCTTTCGCATCTGTTGCTGCTTCTGCTTTTGATCCGCGGGCAGATTCACGGGCAGAAACGATATCACTTACTTTTTTACCGCGGCGCGCTGCGATCTGGCGTGGAGATTCCATGCTTTTCAGCGCGTCCAGTGTTGCGTTTACCATGTTATATGGGTTTGAAGACCCGATAGCTTTCGCCACAACATCCTGAACACCCAGACAGTCAAATACGGCACGCATCGGACCACCGGCAATAACCCCTGTCCCTGTCGGGGCAGAGCGAAGAAGAACTTTACCGGCACCGGAAACACCGCTGACATCATGGTGAATAGTGCGACCCTCACGTAAGGGAACGCGGATCATTTTCTTTTTGGCTTGGTCTGTTGCCTTACGAATAGCTTCAGGAACCTCTTTGGCTTTACCGTGACCGGAACCGACACGACCTTTACCATCGCCCACAACAACCAGAGCGGCAAAGCCGAAACGACGCCCCCCTTTTACCACTTTGGCAACACGGTTAACCGCAACCAGTTTTTCGTGGAATTCGGGTTCTTCGCGCTCTTGTGAACGGTCAAAATTTTGATCAGCAGGATTAGCCATTATTTTTTGCTCCTAAATATATTCTTCTTAAAACTCAAGACCGCCTTCACGGGCGCCCTCGGCAACGGCCTTAATACGGCCATGATAAACAAAACCACCACGGTCAAATTGAACTTTTTTAACACCGGCTTTAACGGCACGCTCAGCGATCAATTTACCAACCTTGCTGGCTGCATCAACAGAGTGACCGCTTTTCAAACCAAGGTCTTTATCCATTGAAGAAGCCGCAGCCAATGTCACGCCCTTGATATCATCAATGACCTGAACATAGATCTGCTTGTTTGTACGGTGGACGGACAAACGTGGACGGATCGCACGATTTGGGTTCTGCTCGATATTTACACGGCGCAGCTTCGCACGGTTACCCATCTTACGGCGTTGAAACGGTGTCATTCTTTTCTGTGTCATTTTAATAACCTCTAGGCCTTAACCTTTAATCACAATTAATTATTATTTCTTCTTACCTTCTTTACGCATGACATACTCGCCGGCGTAACGAACACCTGAGCCTTACAAAGGTAAAGGTGTGCGGTACGCCGGCG
>DAOPJS010000067.1:0-6696 GCA_035399785.1 Alphaproteobacteria bacterium | reverse complement strand
GGATATGGTTGATGATGGGTATCTTGTCGTTGTTTAAAGCTTAAACTAAGCTGACTATTAAATTTTACCCACCAAAAATACTTGAACGGCCGGCGAAGATTTCAAGGATGCTGGCCTGACTTTGCGCGGCGAGGCTGAGCGCTGTGGTGCTGAGGTCAAGACGCGTCTGGCTGGACAGTAAATTCGCGCCTTCCTCGTTCAGATCGGCATTGATGAGGTCGCCTGCGCCTGCTTGCTTATTGACGATGAAATTACGGGTGAAGTCCTGTCGGATCTGAATGATGTTGAGCGAGTTTTGCAGTGTTGTCGCATAATCGCGCACTTTTGAAATTGCTTTTCGCACCGCGTTAATTGATGCCTCGACCTGTGAGGGTTTTTGAAAGTTCAGATCGGCCAGCCCCAATGCCTCGATACTCAGATCGGTTCCCTTGACTTTTATTTTGCTGGTGTTCAGGTCGTTGAATTGGACAGTTACATTTTCTTTATCGAGCAGGTTGATGCCGCGAAACTGCGTGTCTTCGATGATATCGGTTATTTGCTGCAGGAAAGTTTGCATGTCCTGCTTATAGGCTTCGGATATAGGCAGCGATGTTGCCTCGTATCGTGCCCTTAAATCTTCCTGCGAAATAATAGTGTTATAAAACGCTAAATCTGACATTTGTCCTTGAAAAGCGAATGAGCCATCAGGTCTTACCATCTGGTTATTGGGTGCGTTTCCGGGTCCGTCATCATGAAAATATATATATTCATCAATCGCACCAATGGCATTTCTGTTCGGGTGTGATCCGATCGGGCCGGGAATAAAAGCCGAGCCGAAAAGCTCACCGTTCAAGTATCCTGAAAAGCGATTATTGTTGGCATCCTGAACCAAAGCAACGTGATAGGTCACATCGGGATCGATCGGTACACTGATATCCAAAGGACCCCATCCGCCGCCTGAGGTTGTGCGGCCATTCACGCGTAAGACACCGTTATCAATGTAAATGTTGAGGTTGTTGACGGGGCCGCCTTCCTCCCACAGCACTTGTCGCCCTGCGGTAGTATCGGCATTGAAAATCAGTTCGATGGTTTTTTCATCATAAGGGCCGAGTGTATTAATGGAGTCATCAACATCTACGGCAACATACTGATTAACGCCGTTAAATTTTGCTGGTAATCCGCCTGCACCATAGAAAAGAATCTCATCTCCTTGGGTAACACCGTTTTCATAGGTGGCTATGTGTCCGGCTCCCAGGGATCCTAAATTAGTTGCCAAGGGCCCATCGGCATCATTCAAACGGAAATAACCGACGGGGGCATCGGCCAGAATCGCGTTCGGCAGGGCAGAGCTGGTTTGTTCCAACTCCTTTTTCGCATCCAGTGCTTTGACCTCCGCCAGATTTAAAATATTTTCAATGGCTTCCAATCCGGTGAAGGCTTGTTGCACGGTGCGGATGCCCGTGCCGATACGATCCAGCAAGCGGGTATAATTGCTGGCGGTATGGTTCAGGGCGCTGGCTTTGAAAAAATTTTGCGGCTGGTCGGTGGCGCGGTTGACTTTTTTGCCTGTGGCAAGACGCTCCGATGTACGCTCGAGCGCTTCTCTCGATCGTTGAATACTGGTCAAAGTGCTTTTGACCGTCGCGCCTATGACAAAATCGTTACCCATTCATGCTTTCCCGCAATTCTGGTTGTTAAATCTGCAATCCTTATGCCAGTTATGGGGCGCTTCTGCGTCCCCTAAAAACCGCCACATCGCAATGAATGCAGAGTTGTACCTCTATAATAAATGTTAGAGGATAATCATTAAATTATTGTTATTAAACAATAAATCAAATTATTAAAAATAAACACTATTATTTGGCAGGAGGAGAGAGAGTAAAAATATCATTTATTTTCAATGGGTTGGAATAAATGGAGAAAATATCTAGGGCAAACCCCCGACAGCAGGTACAATGGTGCTTAAGAACAATAATTTCTCTTAAACAGGAGGTATCAAAAGATGGTTTCAGGATATTGCGTGAAATGTAAGAAAAAAGGCGTGGAGCTTAAGGATCCTGCCGTTCATCAAACCAAGAAGGGCGGTTTCATGGCCAAGGGCGCCTGCCCCGTTTGCAGCACAACGATTTGTTGCATCATGTCACAGGCCAATGCCGAAAAAGCAATCGCCGCAGGGGTTAAAAAGGCCTATTAGGCAAAAGCTTCCTTCCGCGCTGTTTATTTTTACATATTATTGCTTTTCAGCGGTGACTGTGCTATAACATTGCATCATTTAATAAAGGGTGTAACGACATGGCTCAGAATAATTCTCCGCGCGCCGGTATACAGGCTGGTCCTGCGAAGGGCGCTGCCCGCACATCACGCTTAAAAAGAATTTTGGCTGCTAGTGCGGTTGTTGGGGCAGGTATTGGGGCAGCTTATCTTCTTAGCGAACCGGGCGAACGTTATGCCTGGAACATGGAAACCTTCCACAGCGGTGATGTCCTTGCCCGTAAAACAAAGGCGAATGGCGATGAAGTGCGCATTAACCGCGCTTTGTGGGACGGCAAGCCTGTCTTATCGCTGATCACGGTTCACCAATCTGCCGCTGCTTATCCTGTTCCTGAAACTCCTGAAATTAATGCCATGTTCGGCAGTGTTTTGGGCGGAAAACAACCGGATGCGATTTATGGCCATGTTCCATACCGCCGCGCAGGGGATTTGATCCGCTATGAACTACCGCTGCATTTTAAACATTTACAGGCATCAGGCACGGGATATGGCCGTTACAGCCCTGAATTTGCCGCTGCGGTTAATCATGTCGAAGGGTTTATCGCCTCTGACCGTAATAATCAGCGAGTGTTGGACTGTTTCTATGCCACCAGAGATGAAAAGACCGAATATCACGCGCTTTACTGGTATAAAGAGCGTCCGACAGGCCTTGAAAGTGCCGATGAATTAAGAAAAATTTCGCCCAATCATCCGTTTTTGCAGATTCGCTATCCGCGCAGTGATTGCCCTGTCAGATATGAGGGCGCCCTGACCGATGGCGGCAAAGTCGACTGGACTTTCAAGATGCCATAGGCTTGGGGCCGCAAAATCCTGTAAATATGTGGGTATATCCGATAAATTCCCTTGGTTTTATTTTACACAATCTATAGTCTTTGTTTATCCATAAGAATTAATAATGAGTATAGATAAGGATCAGGGTTATGAGATCTAAACGCGTCCCCGACAGAGTTCATGTAGTACGTCCACCGGAAAATGACGGCTATCCGCCGCAAGATGGCCGTAGCGTCGAAATCGTTCGCATGCTGGCGCAGATCAGCGACAAGTTAAAGCGCAGCGAAGCTGAACGTTACGAGCTTTTGAACGAACTGCGTGAATATCGTAAATCATTACGCGAATTGGAAGACCGCGCCGAGAATTCGGAGAAGGCCTATCTGTCCATTGAAAATAAATTAAAGACAACAGGCAGTGTTGATGCCGAAACGCTTCAACGTCAGGCCAAATTTGAAAAAGCTCTGCGCCAGACCGAAGAGAAAATGGTCAAGGCCATTGCCGGGCAGGCCTTGATTGATAAACGTCTGAAAGATACCGAAGACAAACAAGTTGCCATTGACCAACGTTTGGATCAGTCCGTGGCGGAGCAGGCAAAAATTGATCGACAGCTGGAAATTACCGCACAGGATAAATCCCGCTTGGTGCGTAAGATCGAACGTCTGGAAGAAATCGTTACCGAAACGCAGGATACCTTGCGGGCCAAGGCTATGGTGCTTTTGACCGATCAAAGCGCCGCGGCGCAAGGCGCGCTTCGGGCGCCGGCATGGGGGGCGGGAAGTCCTGAAATCGGGGCGGTCGAACATGCGGAGCGTCCATGGTGGCAGCGTGCCCTGAACATGCAGACTATCGGTATGACATCAATGATTGTTGCCGCGCTTTTGGGCGGCTGGACAATTAATCAACTTCAACAACCGCAAGTGCCGCAAATTGCTGTGCTTGAAAATGGCGGTTTGGCAAAATTGAATCTCAATGAAAATCGTTGGGAGCCGATTGTGCAGGATGAGAAGTTATTGCCGGCCGGGAATGTGTCCGATGTTACGGCGTTGGAAAAACAAAAATTGACGGAGCGGCTGCCCGCAGAAGATGCCGCGCCGCAAGAAGCAGTGGCACAGCAGGCTGCCATGGCGCCGGATGAAACACCTGAGAATGTTCTGGATTACAGCGACGATCAACTGATCGCCGCATTAAATGATGATCCTGAAAAGCTGGCAGCGCAGTTAAATGATATTGAGCCGCAGGCCGCCGCCGCTGATCAAAAGGTTGAGGAAACAAAGCCTGCTCAGGTTGAAGAATCAAATGCGCTGGTGGCTGATCCGAAAATCACCCAGCCGATGAAAAATTTCGAGAAAGTGGCTTTTGTTCAGGACCCGAAAATTCAAAAAGCGGTATTGGCCGAGCAAGATAACAGACCGCTCAGCGCCCGTATGAAACCTGACAGCACACTGCCCGAAGCGGTGAAAAAGATTGAGCAGCAGGCTTTTGCAGGTAATGCGGAGGCCCAGCATGATCTGGCCGCCATTTATACGGCGGGTCACGGCGGCGTTAATCAAAACTTTGAAAAGGCTGCTTTCTGGTTCCGTGAGGCTGCCGATAACGGTATTGCCAATGCCCGCTACAATCTGGGTGTTTTGTATCATCAGGGATTGGGACGTGAACGTGATCTGGCGCGCGCCCTTTACTGGTACCGCGAAGCCGCGAAACTTGATCATGCGGAGGCACAATATAATCTGGGTATCGCCCATATCGAAGGGATCGGCACCAATTATGATCCGCAATTGGCCGCCGCCTTTTTTGAGCGTGCCGCCAATAACGGCATCATGGAAGCGGCCTATAACCTCGGCCTGATCTATGAGAATGGTTTGCTTGGTGAGGCAAAACCTGATGAGGCGTTGCTGTGGTACAAAATCGCCGCTGATCAGGGAAGCCCTGATGCCAAGGCCGCGATGGAACAACTGGCAAAAAATCTTCAGATCGGTATGGATGATGTCAATAATTTGGTTGAGCGGATGCAGCAGATTAATCAGTCTGTGAAGGGGCGCCGCGCAGGGCCTGACATGAATGCGAAGACAAGTTCGAAAACATCATCAACATCGGTTAATTCCGAGCAGGCCATGGTAGCACAAATACAGGAATATCTGATGCTGACAGGGGCCTATGCAGGGCCCGCGGACGGTATCATGGGGCCGCAAACCGAAAAGGCGATCAAGGTTTATCAGGCCTCTAACAATCTTCCCGTGGACGGAAAAGTCTCTGCAGATCTGCTGAACAGCATGGTCGGCGGTGCGATTGACAAGCTCAGCCGTCGTTAATACGTTCTATAAGCTTATCCTAATACAACAGGCCGGACCCACCAGTCCGGCTTTTGTCTTTTGATGATCGCGGCGGCATTTTCGCTTTGCTGTTTTGTCTCGAATAATCCGAAACAGGCGGAGCCGCTGCCGCTCATACGGCTGATGCGGCATCCTTGTTGTTCTGAAAGTTTGTAAATACATTCTTTAATAACAGGAAGATGACGATAGGCCGCATCCGTTAAATCGTTTTGCTGATCCAGCAGAAAATCAAACAGATCGTTTTGATCGGCAAATTGTTCGGGTAGTGATACGGCTTGAGAAAAATTACCGTCAAAATTTTTAAAAATTTCGGCGGTTGAACAAAACGCGTTCGGGTAAATTAAAACCGCTTCCATCTTTGGCAGAGTGGGGGAGGGAATAATATTTTCTCCAATTCCTTCGACCATCGCGCTTTGTCCGTAATAGCAAACGGGCACATCGGCGCCCAAGACCGTTAATGATTTGATATCTGAAAAATCTTCCTGCCAAAGTGCCAGTAATCCTTTGATGGTGGCCGCCGCGTCGGCTGATCCGCCGCCTAATCCGGCGCCCACGGGAATATTTTTTGTCAGTGTGACGGCAACATCGGTGGGCTTGCCTGATTGATCGGCGATGAATTGGGCGGCCTTGATGATCAGGTTATCTGCATTATTCCCCAGATCGGCATGGGGCTGTTTAAACGATAAAGACAGCGGCGCATTGCTGCGCTGCACTTCGACGACATCACCGAAATCGGCAAAGGTAATGAGCGATTGCAATAAATGATGACCATTATCTGCCTTGCCTGTCACATGCAAAAAAAGATTTACTTTCGCAGGGGCAAAAATAATTTGCGGGGCAGGGGGGATATTATTCATCGGAAATTAAAGAGACGGTTTTGTTTTATCTTTTATTTCTTCGATAATCGCGCCGGTCATGGTCTTCGGATTTTTGGGAAGATCGGGAAGACCGGAAACAATTTTCTCTTCTATTTCTTTTTTCAGCTTCCCTTCGTCGTCTTCGCTGTAATTGGCTGCGCGGCGCCACTGGAAACGCGCTTCCATTTTACGTCCGACGCGCCAATAGGCATCTCCCAGATGATCATTGATGGTGGCATCATAAGGCAGCAATTCAACCGCTTGCTCCAGATGCGGAATGGCGGCTTCAAAATCATTCATTTTGTAGTAAACCCAGCCTAGAGAATCGGCGATGTAACCATCTTCGGGTTTGCTCATGGCTGCTTCTTTGATCATATCCAGCGCTTCTTCCAGATTTATTCCCTGATCTGCCCAGCTGTAGCCCAGATAGTTCAGCAAATAGGGGTGGTTCGGGCGAAACGCCAAAGCAGCTTTTAAATCTGCATCGG
>DAOPJS010000066.1:0-6725 GCA_035399785.1 Alphaproteobacteria bacterium | reverse complement strand
AGCATGGTAATGGGTTGCACCATTGGTATTATCCTTTAAAGCCCCAATCACCGCCCGCCGCGCAATGCGTAGACAAGTTGAAAAATGAATATTACTGTCGGTGACATTAATCAGACGTTGATAACTGGGGTCACTTCGGTTCCAGCAGGAAAATTGATAAGGTTTCTGACATACACCGATAACATTATTACCCCACCAGTATTTTCCTTTTTTCGCGGATACTTTCACGCGGTTCAAGACGACATTGGCAATTGCCTCCATCCCCTCGATCGGTTCACCGCGCGCTTCGCCAAAAATAGTACGTGCAAGAACGTCAATTTCCAGTTCACGGTAATATTCTTCTTTCGTTGGTTGTTTTTCCACTTGCTTAGAAGAAAACAGCGGTTTTAAAAAATTCTTCAACATTATGATTATTCCTTATTATTTTGTGATCCCGCCTTCAGCGCTTCCGTCTTTAAGGCCGTGGTATCGAGTTTTGATTCAATGCGGAGCAAGTGGGAGACAATACGCCCCTCAAGATCCTTCATCTCCCCGATGGAAGCATAGTTTTTTGCCACTTCCAGTTTAAAGGCAGCCAAAGTTTCGCGAAGCTGGTGACATCGAACCTCCAGTAATTCCTGCAGATGCCGCAGCAACGCATCACTTTCGCGGCGATTGCGGACAATCATCCAGAAAAGTGCCGACATCGCCGGAATATCAATAACGGTAATCCACCACAGCAAGCCGCTGTCGAGTATTGTTTCCATGAAAACCTCGTTAGTTAAAAATTAGAAAAATTGATTAAACGTCGAAATTTGTTTCGGCAGTAAAATGCCGTCCGCTTTTTTGCCAAAATGGTTTGGCGTTTGTATAGCTGCGCTTAATCCGAACAGGTTCCAGAGACAACGCCCCTGCCACCGCATCAAGACCATCATCATGACCGCTGTTTTGCATGGGTTGCCACTCACTCATTTCCGTGATGAAAGCTGTTTGCTTGACCGCCTCATGTACATAGAAAGATCGCGCAGCCATCACGGCATCAAATGATTCCAAGATACGGACATGTTTGGGTTTGTTGCTGGATTTTTCAATCACGGCGCAGGCAATATTCTGCCGTGCCAATTCCCGTTTCAAAATCGCCGGCAAAAATTTACCGATACCGTTTGTTTCAACAGCAATACTCGGCACATAAAATTGCGCTGCTATTTCACAAATTTTTTGACATTGTTTCGTCGCTTCATCTTCACCCTGATCACAACGAACGCGGATATATTCCAGATGATGAAGATAATGATTCCCCTCTTCATCGGTAAAAACCAAAGCAAAAACACTATGGTCACCCTTGGCAGACCCAAAAGCCGGATCCCACCATGCACTGCACGATACCAATTTAGAGTCCCCCAAAGACAAATTTGTCTGTCTGTTCGCTTCGGTATAGACCAGATTGTCCTCGTAAAATTTTAAGAGCGTTATATCCAATCGCCCTTCGGTAATATTGACAGGTTGTAACAACATTTGGGACGCAAATTTATGCGGTCCCGATTGTTTTTGAAGAAGTCTGATATCATCATCTCCATATCGCGACGGCCAGACAGATTTTCCCTCTTTGTCAAAAATCGGAATTTTCAGTTTTTTAAAATCGGCCAGAAAACTTTCGCTTTCGCCGATTTCCTCTCTTGGACCATCTGCATAAATAGAAAAATACGTATGCGGTGTACCGATATAAAGCTGCGTCCCGCCGGGAACCAGAATAAAATTACTTTCATTCAATCGCTCGCGCAGAGCCTCTCTTTTTGTTGCGGTGTCAGAAGTATTGGGCACTTCAACATCGTCATAGATAATAACATCCGCGCGACAACCGGTGATATTGGTCGTCACCCCTGCTGCCAAAACGGAAGGATCTCTTAATTCACGTTGTCTTTGGATAGAAAAACGATCAGATGCCCACTGATCAGCTTTATTCGGAATGAGATGCCTGGTTAAAGGATGTTTCTCGATTATCTTCCGTATATTGCGCACCATCTTCGTCGCTAACGAAGACTCGGCGGCTAATACCAGGATACGCAAATCCGGATCCCGCCATAGAAGCCACGCCGAGAACAGACCGACCAGTGTTGACTTTCCGCTCGCGCGAAAGGCCATCAGGAGGAGCTGCGTGTCGCCACGCTCCCATGATGCCTGTAACCAGACCGCCATCCTGTAATGGATGCTTGGCGTTATATGTCCTTGTGTCATGTTCCATAGTTCTAAAAATACAGGAAAATCGTGTTTTTGCAAAGGGGTCTCTCACATTTAAGATATTTTGTAAAATATGGCGGCCACCAATAAAATTTATAATAAAATCAATAAATTGAATTTGATGTTTTAAGGATTAATGCCGTCATGCTGTCTTACGCGGTCTTCGGCCATTTTAAGAAGTCCCGACAGGAACTCGTTTTCTTTATTTGAATCCTCGGGAATCTCTGCCCATTGAGCCAGCTTCAGTAATAACTCCAGATGCGCCAACGCGGCCTTACAGGCGCTATGATGCGCCGCAAAATCCTTAGAGCTTACAGGCTCTTTATTTGCCGTAAAATCATCATAGGAATTCAGAGTCTTTAAGATAGCTGAGGGCAAAAAAACCGCTATCTGCCCACGCGTGTTTGGATCAATATGTTCTTTTGTCATTCAACCTCTTAATTGTTCTGTTTATTCCTTAATCCGGCCACTTTTTCCCGCAATAAACGATAAAAAAGGTTTACCATTTATGTTTATTGCTCACTTACCGGCCGGCTATATTCTCGCAACTTTTTTAAAAGATAAAAAATCACAATTGTTATTGCTGACAGGGAGCATCGCGCCGGATTTTGATTTGATCTATTTTTATACGATTGGACAGCGGGCAGTTGTCCACCATGCTTACCCCACACATATGCCGTATTTTTGGATTCTCTTAAGCCTCGGCGGAATCCTTTTCGCACGCTTATTTGGCAAAAATCTAGATTTACCCTTTCTTGCGTTGTTATGCGGCGCCATTTTGCACTTATTCTTGGATAGTGTTACGGGAGGGATTCATTGGCTCTCCCCTTTTTCCGATAAAGAACTTATTTTCTTCGACGTTCCTGCAAGCTTCAGCCATTGGACGCTCAACTTCATCCTGCATTGGACATTTTTATTTGAAATTGGAATTATTTTTTTTGCAGGTTTTTTATTCTTCAGAAGAAGAAATTGATTTTTTGATTTTTTTGATTATCACAATAGCCGGAAGACTTACAAAAAAATTGGCAGCTAAGAAAATAAAAAGATAATAAGATTGCAACCCTAAAAAAATATCCCACTTTATTTTACACGGTTGCTTTCCTTCTATAACGAAATGATAGTTTTCTGAGCTAGATACATATATACAATATTCATCATAGTCATTATAAAAATCATATAAACCATGATACAGCAACATAACAAAAAACAAAAAAAATGCTGATATATATATATAACAGCAAACCAGAATAGTTTTTCTTACTCTATTATTTTCCATGGTTTATTTTCGTAAACTTGCCCTACATATTCACCAAATTCATCGGTATTTTCTCTTCCGATATAATGCCATATCGATCCTATCTTGGCAGCATCTGGCTTATCAAGCCTATCTGCAATTCGCTTTAACAAAATAGTTGCCGCCTCAACATTATATTCGGGATCATATAGATCATCTGGTTTTTTATCAACAAGGGATGCCCATCGATCTTTCTGAATATTCATTGGCAAAGGAGATTCCGATTTTCTGTTTACATCAGCTCGCTTATTTCAACCTAGTTTATGCCCTCTCGCACTTTCTGCAAACATCACGGATCGAACAATATCAGGGTCAAAATTATGCTTTTTTGCATATTTTTGTATGTAGATATCGTGCGTATCAACTGCCTCTTTCCCAAGCTTATCAATATTCCATATATCATCTAAAACATTTAATTTTTTAAGCTGATTGAAATCACGTCTAATTTCAAAACGAACAGGGGTATCATTCTTAATCGCTTCTTCTCTTTTTTGAGGATTATTTTCAACACGAGGTAATATTTTTGTTTTAAATGGTTTGAATTTCTTTTCCATTTACCTTTTCTTAAAACTTGCTGACGATATACCAGTGACCACCGTCGGAGACGACGGTGATAGCTTTGTATTGAGATGTTAAAGGTTGGGCATATCCATCGGGACCTGATCCGCCCAGCTCGCTTACCGTAATAACATTCGATGAAACATCGGTTTTTTTAATTGTCACAGTGCGGCCAATCGCTTCGGGGGCGTTGGCAGGTGGCAGACGGGCTTCCAATGCGCCGCCATAGCCGGACAGCAAATATGTATCCACGGCCATATCAATATCGTAAATGCCGCTACCGTCATAATAACGGGTATTGCCCGGCGCGCGGTTGGAAGAAATAACAAACCATTCGGCGCCGTTGGAAATCATCTGCACAAAATCGTTTTCCGCCCCCAGATAATAATTGCGCCCATCCGGGCCGTTGCCGCCATCTTCGGTAATGGTAATGACATTGCCGGAGCTGTCGGTTTTTTTGACCGCCATCATCACCCCGACGGCATCGGCAGCATTGGGCAATTCTACCGTGAGTGCTCCACCGAATGACGACACCAAATGAACAGAATGGGATGTATCCAGTGTGATCGTGCCGCTGCTGTCGATAAATTCAGTATCATAGCGTTGCAAGGTGGCGTTCATATCGGTCACAGTGGTTTTTTGCAGACGGTTTTTGTAAGGATACCCGGCATTATAAGCAGTATACTCCCCGCCCGATAAATCCCAGATGGCCGCGCCGTCACTGGCGGACAGCAAATTATAAATTGCGGTTTCGATCGAGCCTGATTCCAGTTTGATATTGGGAACTTGATTATTGGATTCCGCGTATGGGTTGATCAGGAGGGTTTTATTGGAATTCGCCCCGATAATAAAACACCCTTGCGCCGTACCTTTGACATTCGCCTCACAATCAATGTAGGAATTGTTATATTGTCCATGCTCAATATAAAAACCCGCGCCCGTAATATCCGCGCCCAGTGAATAGGCACGGCAGGCATAAAATTTATTGGCATTAGGCGTATCCCCCGCCCCGGATTTCGTCAGATGAAAGCCGTGAATGGCGGGTTGTTCCACCAATACGCGGTCAAAGTTATTCCAGTAACAAGGTTTGTTGGTATCGTTATGCCCATCAAGCTGAACGCCAATATTGCTTTGGGAAATCACAATATCAGAAACGGCAGTTTGAACACATGGGCGATCACGGCCATATAATTTGATACCGATATTACCGCCTGTAATTTTAAAATCAGAAAGCGCGGCGTAATCGGCCACGACCTCAATCGCGTTAAAGCTATTACCCTGACAAACCAGAACGGAGGTATTGCCCGCGCCAGTCAGTGTTTGGCGTGCGCTGATTGTGATGGTAGCGGAAATAAGGTAATTCCCTTCCGGCAAAAACACGCTGTCATAGGCCGTTAAAGCCTGCTGTATGGCTAGCGTATCATCGGTTAAGCCATCGCCCTTTGCGCCGAAATCCTTAACGGAAACACGATCGGAAAATTTATCGGCCATCGTGCGGGTCACCGCGCCCATACCGCCCGCCGTATAATCGGGGGCAGCCATGGATCCTTCCAATGACACCGCAATCGGGTCTCCATTCCCGTCAAAGCCCAGCGCCTTATTCGCGCGCAAAGCGCGCTGCGGCATAACCACATTGCCCGGTGTTTCATGGTCGCTGTAGCGCAGCATGGGGGAGAGATCACGATTTACCTGCTGCACCGAGGCAGTCAGATAATCCAGCTCATTATTAATCGCCTGCGCTGAAAAATCACCGCCTTCGATAAAATCGGTGACCCTCTCCAGCGGCAAACGGCGTTCCAAGGTCAGGACAATGCCACTATACGGCGCCTCATCAAATGTCACCAGACCACCTGCCGTTTCACCAACATCGGACACATCAAAGCCGCTATATTGGCGAGCACCGTCAAAATAGACAGCCAAATCTTCGCTGGCAAAAATCGGAAATGGATATTGAAAAACAGTTTGTGTGCCGTTTACGACATAGCGCACAAGCGGACTTGCCGCGGGCATTTTAATATGCTCGGTCATTGATGACTCCTATTATTCACTTAAATTTAAAAAATACTAAAAAGATCGGTGACGGTTTCCAGTGGTGACGTACTGTTTTTCAGTTTATTTTTTTCTGCCAATTGGGTCCGCTGTAGCGTATTGACGCGTTTTTGATTTAATAAATTTTGATCGATCGCTTGCAGTTTGAGATTATCAAGTTTCTCCCGCGTCTGACGCTCTGCATCAGATTCATTAAACATACCCAGCAAAACTGCCTCGGATGACCCGTCTCCTGCACTGACGCCGCTCCCACCAAATTGAGCGCGTTGTCTGGCCACGGCACGCTTCAGCGCATCGCGGCGCTGCTTCTCCGCTTCCGCCGCCTTGGTTTCAATTTCCTGTTTATCCAGTACTGCTTTAGCCGCTGCTTGTTGTTGCTGGATTTTTTGTTGTTGCTGTAATTGTTCCAATGCTAACTGACTTTGTTTTTCTCCGCTGTTATCGAAGACATTCAAGCCCTTCCCGACAACATTAGCCACTGTACTGACGGCCTGAAACGCGCTGATTGCCTGTATAGCAACAGGTACTAAATTCGCCATCTTATTCTCCTTTATTTTTAATCATTGATTTTTAATTCTGTTGCCACCGACAACAAGCGAAACGGATA
>DAOPJS010000065.1:0-6726 GCA_035399785.1 Alphaproteobacteria bacterium | reverse complement strand
GCCTCACCCGCCAGAATATCGAGATATTCATGCGCGCAGCACATATAGGTTTCAATATTGCCAAATTTTTTATCCAGAATATCTTTCAATTCCTCACGCAATTTCGGCGGCAGGAATTTGCGGCTGATAAAGCCGCGGGTGTTTTTCAAACTATCAAGCGTCGTCGGAAAACTCTTGCGAACCCCGTTCACTTCAACTCCTGCCCCCTGCTCTGCCATCGCAATACGGTCATTCGGGATATCCAAAATCCACCCCTGCACGGTTTGGCCACCTTTGACAAGCGCCACGATCGTACCGAATTTTTTATCACCATTAGCAAAATTCAGCGTACCATCTACCGGATCAATGACCCATATATGACCGCTTTCGGATCTTAAAAGACCCATATCTATTTCTTTTTTTGAGACGGCCTCTTCACCCACAACATGAGAGCCAGGCAAGATATCTTTGAATATTCTTGTTAATTCCTCTTCCGCTTCCAGATCGGCAACAGTGACCAGATCGGTTGGCCCTGACTTGGTGGAAATTTCATGCTGCTCTAATTGCTGAAAGCGTGGAATGATTTTATCGGCGGCAACGTCGCGTATATAGGAGGCAATTTTTTCAGGATCAATTTGCGGCATAGTGAAACAGGCTTTCGAAACGGTTTTGGTTTGCCGGATCAATATGCACGATTATTTCCGTCACGTCAGCCCCCTGCTTCGTTTCCAAAACCTCTGCATGTTGATACAGCCAGGCGAGCGCCTTCCCGTCAGAAAGCGGAATATTGTAGTGAAGCTGGCTCCAATGCTTGGACAGGAAATCATCAATCACATTGAGCAAATGCTCCACCCCTTCCCCCGTCTGCGCGGAAACAGGCAGTAAGTGATTGTCAAAAGAGGCTTTGCGGATTACTTCATCACGGCGCGCGTCGGAACAAATATCGATTTTATTGACCAGTTCGAAAATGCGCTCGTCACTTTCATAATCAATTCCCAGATCGCGCATAATCGAAATCACATCCTGCTTATGCTTATCGTAGTCTGTCTGGGTTGAATCGCGTACGTGCAGGATGACATCGGCATATTGAGTCTGATCCAAGGTTGCGCGGAACGCCTCAATCAAATGGGTCGGCAGATCAGAAATAAATCCCACCGTGTCGGAGAGAATGACAATGCGTCCCGACGGTAATTCAATCCGCCGCATGGTTGGGTCCAGCGTGGCAAAAAGCAAATCCTTGGCAAAGACATTGGCCCCCGTCAGACGGTTAAACAGCGTTGATTTCCCTGCGTTGGTATAACCGACAAGCGCCACAACGGGAAAGGGTACCTTCTCCCTTGCTTTGCGTCCCAAGTCACGGGTTTTGCGGATTTTGATCAAATCCTTTTTCAAACTGGCAATACGTTCGGCGATGATACGGCGGTCCAGCTCTAACTGGCTTTCCCCCGGTCCGCCGACGAAGCTCATCTTTCCGCGTTGCCGTTCCAAGTGCGACCATGATTTCACCAGACGGGATTTTTGATACTCAAGCTGCGCCAGTTCGACCTGAATGCGCCCTTCTTTGGTTTGTGCCCTTGCGCCGAATATCTCCAGAATTAATCCTGTTCTGTCGATGATCTTACAATTGAACTCTTTTTCCAGATTTCGCTGCTGCACAGGAGAGAGTGTGAAGTTCACCATCACGATGTCAGGTTTTAATTCTTCAACCGCCTTGGCAATATTGGCGCGCGTGCCCTTGCCGAATAAATGTCCTGCGCTGATGCGGGAGATATTGACCTGCATCGCCTTGGTAATTTCCAGATTGATAGCCTCGGCCAGACCGCAGGCCTCTTCCATTGCCTGCGCGACATCACCCCGTTCCAATGTCGGTACATTTGTAAAAACGGGATGAATGATTAACGCGGTTTCGTGAACTTCGTCGGTCAAAGATTATTCTTCGGTCTTATCTTCACCGTCTTCGAACAGACTTAACGGACCGCCCGGCATAATCGTTGAAATTGCATGCTTATATACCAATTGAACATGGCTTTCGCGGCGCAACAGCATCGAAAAATTATCAAACCATGTCACAATCCCTTGCAGCTTCACGCCATTCACAAGGAACACAGTCACAGTCATTTTTTCTTTGCGGATTTTGTTCAGGAAGACGTCCTGAACGTTTTGGGATTTGTCTGGCATAGGGGCCGATCCTTCTTATTTATTTTCTTAATAAAGCTTAAGTATAGAAATTCCGCCGATTCAGCAAGCCCTAATTGCATCTGATTCTTGTTTAGATGCGATAACATTTTCGATAAATTGTGCCAGATCATCATAGGCATAGGCAGGATTATACTTCTCCAGCAGATCCGGGCGCGGCCTGTCAGACTGGATCAAGGCAATGGCGCAACCGGCATTCTTGGCACAAAGCAAGTCTGTTTCAGTGTCCCCGACATAGAGAATATCCGCCGGCTTTATGAGTGTATCTATTTGATTTAGCGCCATTAACAAGGGATCGGGCGAAGGTTTATCACGGGCGGCCTGCCCTGCCCCTATGACGGATCTAAACCTGTCCGGCCATCCCATATGGGCAACTTCAATATTTAACGTATTATGTCTTTTATTACTGACAACGGCCAATGGCACCTGCCAAGTTTGGAATAAATCCAGCATTTCCTGCGCCATAGCCATAGGTTTTAAATAAGTCAGATGGTGGGCTTCAACGAAGTCATAGAGCACTTTTTGTGCCTCATCAGCACGATCCCCATAAACTTCCGGGTAATATTCACGAGCGGATTTACTGGCCTGCCCGAGAAAATCATCCATTGTCCAAAGAGGATGCCCCATATAGGTGCGAACGTGATTATGGGCGTCAAGGATCAAGCCGCAGGTATCAACCAGCGTTCCGTCCCAATCAAAAACAACGGCTTTATATTTATCGATCATAAACCGGGTTCCCAGTGAACCTGTTTCCCGCGCAAACCATCAACATAGGCACGGTATTCTTCATACAGACTTTGACAAACATCGCCGCGCTTACCGCTGCCGATTTTATGGCCGTCAATATCAATCACGGGGGTAATCAAAGCGGTGGCGCTGCTGGTGAAAGCTTCCTGCGCTTCGTAAGCTTCCTGCGGCGTAAAGGATCGCTCCTCCAAAACAAGATTCATTTCCTTGCATAGTTTTTGGATTGCTGTGCGGGTGATACCGCGCAGAATATCTGTCGTGACCGCGCGCGTTACCAATTTTTTATCTTTGGTGACAATCCATGCGTTACTGGCCGAAGCCTCGGTAATATATCCCTCAGGATCCACCATAAAGGCATCATCATATCCGCTATCAACCGCTTCTTGTTTAGCCAAAGATTGCGGCAACAACAAAACGGTTTTAATATCACGGCGTTTCCAGCGAATATCAGCAACAGTCTTTACTTTAATCCCGTTTTTAACGGCGGCGTTACCATCGTAATCAAAATCATAGGTAATAATCACCAAGGTCGGCATCGTATCAGGCGAAGGAAATTTAAAATCCCGTTTGGCAGCGCCGCGGGAAATTTCCAGATAGATTGCTGCATTTTTCTGACGGTTGCGGCGTAATACTTCGCGCATCAAAAAACGAAGTGTTTCGCGTTCCACGGGCATATCAATTTGTAATTCGCGTAAGGAGCGTTCCAGACGATCCAGATGTCCTGTTTCATCGGCCAGGTGGCCGTGAATACAGGCAATGACTTCATAAACCGCATCACCAAACAAAAAGCCGCGATCTTCCACCGAGATAACGGCGTCATGATGGGGAGTATATTGACCGTTCACATAAATTGTTCTTGGCATCAGAATAAATCCACTTGAGCTAAAAACATTTTTTCGACATCAAGCGCCTTGCCCTGTGATGCCAGAATAATGACGTGATCCCCTGATTTAATCATTGAATCGGCATCGGGAATAATAACGTTATCGTCGCGGATAATGGCACAAACAACCACGCCCTGCGGGAATCCGACATCGCGCAAAGGTGTATTTAAAAAGCTGACTGCTTCGGATGCCTCAATCTCCATCACTTCTGCAAAATTGCCGAGCAGGTTATGGACAGCCTTCACACGGCCGCGGCGTACATGGCGCATAATAGTCGATACCGTAATGGCCTTAGGTGACACCACGGCGCCTAGCCCGAGCGAGCCGGTCAAAGGTGTATATGATTCCTTATTGATCAGCGGAATAACGCGTCCGCATCCATATTGACGCGCCAGCAAACACGCCAGAATATTTGTTTCATCATTATCGGTTACGGCTATAAGCGTTTCGCTCTGCGCGATATTGGCTTCTTCCAGCACCTGACGGTCCAGACCGGAGGCATTCAAAATAAGAACATCCTCCAGATCCTCACTTAATTTCGTCGCGCGGTCAGGATTGCTTTCGATTACCTTCAGACCAACCCCCGCATTGGATGATTTGATCATGTTAATCAGGCTTAAGCCGATATTACCGCCGCCGACGATAATAACATTGCGGGCTTTTTGCTCTTCATGACCAAAGCCGGATAAAATCCGTTTCAGTAAAACAGTCTCGGCAACAAACAGCACCTCATCACCGATTAACATCTGGTCATCCCCTTTCGGGATAAAGGCATTACCGTTACGAACGATCGTGACGATGCGCACAGGCATATCAGGGAAAAGGGATTGCAGCTGACGCAGCGGCGTATTGACCAACGGACAGTCCTGTTCACAAATCACGCCGCAAAGATAGACATTCCCATCCCCCATAGGTGTAACTGTCGTTGTTCCGGGAACAGACAAACGCATATCAACGGCTTTTGCCACTTCCCGTTCGGGAGAGATAATAACGTCGATCGGCATATGGGCGCGGCTGAAAAGATTTGCCCAGGCAGAATCACGAAAAACCTGATTACGAATACGCGCCACTTTTTTAGGGACATTAAACAGGGAGTGTGCCACCTGACAGGCAACCATGTTTACTTCATCCTGATGGGTCACCGCGATAATCATATCCGCATCATTGGCGCCCGCCGCATCAAGAATTTCAGGACTGGACGCGGAGCCCGTAATACCATTGGCATCCAAATCACGGTTCACCCGCGCAATCATATCGGGATTGTGATCAATAACCGTTACATCGTTATTTTCCCGTGATAGATAGGAGGCGATACTGAAACCAACCTGCCCTGCTCCGCAAATAATGACCCGCATTTATACCCCTTCCACCTGATTTGGTGTTTTACGCTCTTTTTTGTTTTTCTTCTGATGATGGTTGATTCAGTGAACTCTTGCTATCTTGCCCCTTATCCTGCTCATCATTGAGGGAAATATCAAGGGACTTCAGTTTTCTATGCAAGGCCGAGCGCTCCATACCGATAAATTCGGCCGTTTGAGAAATATTTCCCTTAAAGCGCTTTACCTGCATTGTCAGATAGTTTTTCTCAAATGCCTCACGCGCTTCACGCAGCGACTGCCCCGCGTAGTCAATATCAGACGCCCTGTCATTGGCCGCGTTGTTATGACCCGACAGCTCGGGCGGCAAGTCCTCTTTTTTTATCTCCTCCTTGGAGACAGCCATAATCGTAATCCATTCCATGACATTCTTTAGCTGGCGGACATTGCCCGGCCAATCATAGTTTTGGAGTACAAGCTTGGCTTCTTTGGACAGAATTTTAGCCTCTTGCCCGTTTTGTCTGGCAAATCCTTTCAGAAAATGATCCGACAACAAGGCGATATCTTCGGGGCGTTTATGAAGCGGCGGCAGAGTCAGGGTCACAACATTCAAACGATAGTATAAATCCTCCCTGAAATTTCCGGCCTTGATGGCTTCCTGCAAATCCTGATTTGTTGACGCCAGAATTCTGACATCAACATCAATCACTTCCTGCGAGCCAAGCGGATGAACCTTGTTATCCTGAAGCACACGCAGGATTTTTCCTTGCGTTTCCAGCGGCATGTCGGCGACCTCATCCAGAAGCAAAGTCCCGCCGCCGGACATTTCCAAAACCCCTTTATGGCCTTTGCCGTCTTTTTGAATGCCGAATAATTCTTCCTCAATCCGCTCAGGATGCAACGCCGCACAATTAAGCGCCATAAACGGCCCGTCTTTGCGTTCGGATAATTTATGCAGCATACGGGCAATCACTTCTTTTCCCGTTCCCGCATCGCCGGTGATTAAAACACGGCTGTTGGTCGGCGCAATGCGTTCGATCTGTTGACGCAGTTGATTGATCGCCGTGGACTTGCCGATTAAATCACTGTCTTGCTGATCGCCGCGGGCTTTTAATTGTCTGTTTTCCTGTTTCAGCGCCGCCGTTTCAAGGGCGCGGGCAATCATCAATAAAAGCCTGTCGGATTTAAATGGTTTTTCGATAAAATCATAGGCGCCCTGTTTGATCGCAGTGACGGCTGTTTCAATCGTACCGTGGCCGCTGATCATCAAAACGGGCAGAATATCATTATCTGTCTTTACTGTTTTCAGAATTTCCAGACCGTCCTTATCGCTATCCTGAAGCCAGATATCAAGGATCATCAAATCAGGCGTCTTATCGGCCACAGATTTTAAAGCCTGTGATGCATTGGCCGCTTCACGCACCTGATACCCTTCATCTTCCAATATCCCGCGGATTAATGCGCGGATATCGTCTTCGTCATCGACAATCAGAATATCTTTTTTCATTCTACGCACGTTTCCGTTCTTTTGTTTGCTCAGATTCCTGTGGCAATCCCGCCATATCCGTTATCGGTAAAACCATCGAGACCGTCGCCCCACCAAG
>DAOPJS010000064.1:0-6752 GCA_035399785.1 Alphaproteobacteria bacterium | reverse complement strand
TCGGCGATCCTGATGTCGATGGGGATGATGATGTTACCGCCGGTTATGATTTCCCTGCCGTTTAAGGTTATTTTCTTCGTTCTTGTTGACGGCTGGTATCTGATTTCAGGCTCACTCATTCAGAGCTTCGCAACACCGGCCGCAAGCGCCGTTGTCGGCGGCGGCTAGGTTATGTGATTATGCGGAGCCGCCATATGGCTCAAGACTTGCTCCCCTGCCTTTTCCAGATCTGATATTTCATCGGCAGTCGCAAATCCTGCTCCGATCACCCCTTCAGGATTAAGAGTGGCGATGCTGGCAACCAACACACCGCTCATGCAGACAGCTTTTGCTGCATGATACCATTTATGATGTAGCGGGCTGTCAACACTGAACGCCGCCCCTATCCTTCGGGAATGTAACAGGAGGAAATCGCAAGATGTTTTAGCGGCCGTAGTAACCTGACCGAAAGCAGTATTAAGGTTTTGACATCGCCACTTTATCATGCATTTTAAACATATCAGATATGTTTAAAATTAACAACTAAATATTTATCATATCAGTTGATTTTACGGTAGTTTTCAAGGAAATCGCCAAACAGATCTACTTCGGAAATCAGGGACGAAACCGAATCCTTATCGGCCATTAACCCCATCTGGCGCGGACGGGTCACAAGATCGAATAACCTTGCCTTGTCACTCTGCATCATCAGATCACCATATTGATCTTTAAGGGCGGCCAGCGCTGTTCGATCACCGGCAAGATTAAGCGCAATAGATTGGTTTAAAACCAAATTGGTTTGATATTCATTCATTGGCCGCGTCATAGAAATATTTTCATTATCAATCAGTGATCCAAATGCCTTTGCCGCTTCGCCCCACTGCCCCGAGCTCCAGGCAATATCAGCACGCAAACGAAGCAGGTCATTATCCTCCGGCATATTTTGCAAAAGGGCCAACGCCTCTGTTGCTTTATTCATTTTTGATAAAGCCCGCGCCTTAAGTAATTTTATCTGACGATTTTCATCGGTATAATTCTGCGGCCCTTCCCCTGAAGCATCTTTCATCGCATTTTGTGCCAGATCCAAGGCTTTCATAGCCTCATCAGGTTTGTCGTCCAGCAATCTTATCGCCGCCAATCTGATTCCCACTTTTACCGCTTCCTGCCCTTTTAAACGGTGGACCAATTGATGCTCTAACAAAGCGCTCGCCCGCCCCAATAAATCAACATCAACAAGACGTTCTGCCAATTGCTGGATAAATGCATCCCCTTCTGCCCCGATAGGGGTCAGCTCTTTGAATTCATCATAAATGCTGACAGCCTCTATAGGCGACACATCTTCCAACTTACCTTCGGTAAATAAGTTTTTGAAAGTTTGAGTCATGTAATCTGTAACGTCTTTAGAAATAATTGAATCAGGTGATAAAGACGCCGCATTACGAAGAACCGCCAAACCCTTCATATATTCTTTATTATCGATGTAAACTTCCCCCAAACGCATGTTGATGAGGGTTTCCAACTCATCACCCCGCCACGCATAACGAAGACCTTCCAAACGATCAATCGCCTTGGCAGGTGTAATTTTTTTACGCTCCAATTGAAGTTTGGTTAAGGATAATCCTGCTTTTGCACGGTAATAATCGTCTCTACCAGTGACCAGCGTTTCCCAATTGGCCAATGCCTGCTCGTCATTACCTAACTGTCTTTCCAATTCACCATTAAGGTATTTCCACGCCGATTGACGCGCTAATGACATTTCAGCAAATTCAGGCTCAAGCATTCTTAACAGATCTTCCGCAACATCGGTTTTTCCACCGCGTAAGGCCGCTTCCCCAAGTGCCAAAGCAACAGGCTGTCTGATTTGTTTGGGATATTTTTCCAATACGCTCAAATCTTTTGGCATTACGTTGTCTGCCTGACGCCAGTCTTCCAGACCTGCCAAAGCAAAGGCCTTCCAATATCTTACCTCGCCATAGGGGGTAAGTTCTTTGGCTGCCAAATCTGTAATAGCCTCATCATATTTTCCTGCCAACGCTGCAGCAGCGCCGCGAAGCGCAATAAATTCAGCATTTTGTTCAATACCGGGAAGCTCATTGGAGGCAACGCGTAATAACCCCAACGCTTCCTGTCCACGGTCATTAGCTATATTCAGCTTGGCTAACGTAATAAGATCCTCGACCTTACCAGCCCCTTCTTTATTCCCGATGCCAGCCATAATAACACGGCGGTTCTCCTCGAGCGATTGCATACCTCCCATTTCCCAGCGGTTAAAATCAAATAAACGGGTTAAACGCGAAGGATTTTCTTCCTCTTCGAATGTTTCCTCTTCTTTTTGAATATCATCTTTTAGAACAACCGGCGCCGTATCACGCTCAGGTGACAAAGCCAACCCTTGTGGACGCGTGACCATAATCCCACCATCCGATGTTGTGATATTCATATCATCAATTTTAGGCACCACAGCCAAGCCAATATAGGAAGGCAGCATTTCCAGCTCGACATATTGTCTTTTTTCACCGGCAAAATCGTCCGAATTATCAACCGTCACAACCTCAATTTCATCACCGACAATCGGATCATTAATTTTAACAGTCTTCCGCGCGCCCTTCATAGGCCAGAACAAGGTACCACCGGCCATCATGCTAAGCCCGTCATTTTTTACTTCGGGTTTTACAGGTGTTACCGCCCGCGGATTAGGTGTTAAGACCAATCGCCACAACAAACCGCCCCCCTCACCATAGAAATGAAATCCTTCAGGCTTTTTAATGCGGTAAGCCGTTGCATTAGGCAGTTCAATTTTTTCCAATTCACCAAAATCTTCTTTTTTAGGTCCCGCTAAGACAGGTGGCACTTTAAGCGCCGGATCATCGAACACCAACCAGAGGAATCCTTCTCTTTCAAAAGCGGCCATGCCAACGTTTTGCGTGGCGGTCAGGGTAATCACATGCGGCTCTATTCCCGAAAGCCCTTTTGGACTTTCGGTTTCGGTCAATTCGGATTGCGCGGGTTGTTCCGGCGCCGACACAGCTTCGGGTTTTACATCTTCAGTCGTAACTTTTGCTTTTGCTTTTGCTTTTGTTTCTGCCACCTCTCCAGAAGCGTTATAAACATCAACAACAACCTTCTTACCAATTTTGAAATGACGGAAATTACTTTCGGGTTTGATCTGTATAGAAACAGACAGTGGCTGCCCTTCCGCGGAAGTAACATTAACACTGCCGATATTCGTTAATGTCTCACTATTGATTTTTTCGGTATCAACAGCGGCTGCCTTGTCAAAAGATAAAGATAAGACACCGCCCGATTTTGAAATTTCATAGGAAGTTGATTCAGGCCAATCAAAAACCAGACGCGAATAATCATCGTGGGAGCCGGAGCGTAAATTGACCTGACTTTGCGCCCAACTCGGATCACCGCTCTGCCATGTTAAAAGCAAAACGGCGCAAAAAACTAATATCCTGAGAAATGAGCCTAGAGTCATAGTAAAAATCTGCCATATTGCCCCCTAAAGAACAAGCAACGAGAGGGATTTGTATAAAGATATGGGCAGGTTTAATCTGCTTTTACAAAGTCTTAAGGCAGACCGATATCAAATAACTTGGTTTTGCGTCCATCATCTTCCATAACAACGATATCTACACGGCGTGATAAATCCAGCCGCTCTGACACGGGAACAGTTTCAGGAATATCATCAAACCGCCCGCTTGCCTGTCCACGAATGGCAATCTGCTTTTCATAGCCGACATTTTCCAAGACCGCTGCCACATTCGCCGCCCGCGCCAGTGATAATTCCCAGTTGGAAGGGAAATCAGATCCGTTTATCGGCCGCGGGTCAGTATGCCCGACAACTTCAACACGGTTTTTAATGCGGTCCAATGTACCTGCAATCGTGAAGAGAGCTTTATTTGCCTCTGATTTGACGACGGCTTGCCCCGGATCGAACAGTAAATCATGCGGCAGCGAAATGATTAAGCTATCCCCGTTATCGATCAGGCGGGCGACCTTCAAACTCGGCTCCTCCTGTAAAAGATTATTAATCAATGCCTTCAGATAATTCAGATCCAGCGCCTGCGAAAAATTGATTTTTTCAATATTAACCGCATCTTCCTTGCCACGATTAAATTCCTGTCCCTGAAAACGATTGAAATTTTGCTGAATATTTTGTGTGAAGTCTTCCCACTCTTCTTTCTTCGGGTTCGACATCGCAAACATCAAAACAAAAAAAGTCAGCATCAACGCCATGACATCGGTAAAAGAGACCAACCACATGCTTTGTGATCCGGCGCCAAAATCCCCCATACGACGGCCAAACCGTCGCGGCGGCGCAACGGGATTTGCATCCCCCTGCTCTTTTTCCTTTTCTTCGTTTACTTGTTCTTCGCTCACTGCGGCACCTCTACCTCGGTGGGAGAGAAAGGAATATATTTACGAAACACGAGGTCTATATACTCAGGATCACCTTTGGAGACCCCTATATTTAAAAGCTTTTCCGGCATACCCTGTTTTTCCAGGCGCTGGGAAAAAACACCGACCTTGGACATGACTTCCATCATTTTCTTCGGCTGCTGGTTTTGTAACATCGCGGGGTTTTCTTCCGTGTGCACCATAATTTCCATACGCGTCGGCGCCCCGTCAATATTCCGCCTTAAAATAGAAACAAGGGTCGGCAGAAAAAAATTACCGCGCACGGCTTTTCGGGACGGGTATTGCAGCAAATCTTTTTGCCCTGTTGCCATGATCGCCTTAGAAAATTTTTCGTAAGGGACGCGCACCATCATAATACCCAGGCTTTTGCTGCTTGTTGCCTCAAACGACATGATTTCGGATTCAAACAGGGCATCGATACGGTCAAATGTATGCCCTTCCTTCAACGCCTGCGCAGGATCTTTTCTGGCCGAAGATTGGTCAGGCTGTATTTTTGGGTCTTTAGCAAAAGCCAGCTCGACACTTCTGCGAACCTGCTCTGTTTTCAATTCCTCGTATGAGGACAAGCTGTTCAAAACGATAAAAAACGCCAGAAGCATAATAAATAAAGACAGATTAAGCATCTGCCCTGCATCCGCACCGGATGTCTGGGTTCTGTTTCTTCTGCGCCTTTTGAAAATGGCCATTACTGGGTAAGATCCTCGGACAATGTAGGAAGTGATTTTTGTTCCATCAACATCATCGTCAATGTTCGCGCCCGATCAGGATTCATCGACGCAATAATCGGCGCCGATTTACGTTCGGACATTTCCGACACAACCTGAAGCAAAACATCTAAATCAAGTGTATTGAAAATACGCGCAGCATCTTTTGGCTTCATACCTTCGTAAATTTTAACAAGGCTTTCCGTCCGCGCTTTTTCTTCTTCGGTTTGCTCAACCAGAAGATCCTTGATCTCCGATCTTAAAGAGACAAGCTCTTTATATTTTTGATCCATCTCCTGCTCTGCTGCCTTAAGCAAAGCCTCACGAACCGCCAGTTCACGTTCACGCTCTTGAATATCTTTTCTTCGGGCAGATAAATCTTTAAATAATTCCATACGAACTTCGGAAAATTCGATATCCGTATCCGATGAATCTTTCCAATCTATTTTCTCACCCGCCTCTTTGTCATCACTTGTCGGGGCAGTTCTTGGCTCATCCTCATTAGGTTGTGGCGGCGCTATATCGTTTTGCGCCATATCGTCAGAAGCGGGTTCCAACATTTGGTCAGGTGCAGGTTCCGAAACAACCGACTGGGCATTGGCAGAACCGGGAGAAGAAGAAACCCCTGTCACAAACTCACCAAACCGCACCCCGAATGACAGGGCAGCCACAACAACCAATAGCGGCATCACTCTTAAGCGTGATAGTAAATTCATGATATTTCACTCACCCGTTTTTTACGCTGGAGCGCCTCATAAAGATCCTGCTCCGCACGGCTATGGAATTTAGATTGTTTATCTTCAAAATGCCCGTTCGTATCGTCGTCTTCAGATACAAAATCCTTGTCGAAGATTGCAAAGCTTCTGACTTTGCTCTTAGACTCCGTATTCACCTTTGATTTATGGCTTGGGATGTCTTCTTCACGATAGGCACCATCACTTAAGGCCATAAAGTCATGTTCATCATCCATATCAACATCAAAATCACTGATCTCAAAAATATCTTCGTCGGAATACTCTTCGCGTTCATCTCTACGTGATTGTTTTTTGGGTTGAACCGCCTTGGCCGGATCAAACGGCATAATTTTCTGCGTCCCGATCCCACCGGCATTTTCCATTAAATCAACAAGCTCGCGGTTTCTGTCTGCCAGTTTTTCAAGACGATCTGCCAGACTGTCTCCCGTTTGGTTCATAAAACGCAGCTCATCGGAAAGAAATTTTGCTTCATGAATAATTTCTCTTAATTCCTGCTCTGTTTGCAGGGCGTGCTGTTTCATTGTTTGAACTGACTCTTCCGCCTTATCAACCGTCAGCGACAAGTCACGGATCAATAACTGAATGCCGTTCTTCCCTTCTCTGAAACTTTTCAAAAACAGGGATAGTCGCGCCGCATAAAAAATTGTGACGCTTAAAAAAACAAGGATAAGCCCGTCGAGAATGAAACCGATATCATAGGTCATAAATCATCCTCGTCTTCATTTTGAATATATTGATCAATCTGAACAGCAATATTGCCCTGTTTCTGTCCGACAGGGCCGCGGAACATCGGTACATTGCCGCAGCGCATTTCCAGTTCATCATCAACATTTGTGCTGAAGATAATCTGCGATCCTATTTTCCAATCGAGCAAATCATGCAAGGGCAA
>DAOPJS010000063.1:0-6772 GCA_035399785.1 Alphaproteobacteria bacterium | reverse complement strand
ATTTGCCATGGCAAATTGCTCGAAAAATGTCGGCTCCAACAACCAGATAAATAGGGGAAGAAAGGCCATACCGGCCCCGGCAGGTGCAGGCACGCCGGCAAAGAACCCTTTTGACCAAACGCCGGTTGTTGGTTTTTTTGTGATGTTGTAACGCGCCAATCGCATTGCCGAAGCAACAGCAAAAATCAACATGGCAATCCAGCCGATCTTTCCTGATTCCTCCAAAACCCATAGATACATGATCATCGCGGGAGCCACGCCAAAGGCCAAAAAGTCAGACAGGCTGTCCAGCTGCGCGCCGAATTCGCTCGTGGCATTTAACAGCCGCGCCGTTGCCCCGTCCAGTGTGTCAAGGAAAGCGGCAATGACAATAGCAATTACCGCGCGTTCCCAATTGCCGTCCATGGCAAATTGAATGCCCGTCAGACCCGCGGCCAGTGCCATAAGGGTCAGAATATTGGGAATTAATTTCTGATAGGCGGTAAAAACCTTTGGTGATTTATCACCTTTTTCATTGTTAACGGTTTGTAATTTCGGCGTTTTTGACATTTTATCCATATCCTTCAATCATCCTAAATTCTGTGCGTTTAACTTACCGGTTTTATAAAGCCTTACATTCACGGGGCTCTTGTTCAAAATTCACATCTGCAATAATGGTTTCCCCTGCAATCGCGCGCTGACCAATGCAAACAAGCGGAGTTACCCCTTCAGGCAGATAGACATCCATACGACTGCCGAAGCGGATAATACCGAATTTCTGTCCTGTTTCGACTGTTGTCTCGATAATCAAATCATTAACAATCCGCCGCGCGACAAGCCCTGCAATCTGGGTAAATCCGACATAACGCTCGTCCGGTAATTGAACTAAATTACAAGAGCGTTCGTTTTCCTCACTGGCTTTGTCCAACTCCGCATTCAGGAATTTTCCCGGATGGTAGAAAGACCGGACAACCTCGCCGCCGATGGGAATACGGTTTACATGGGCATCAAAGACAGAAAGAAAAATACTGACCCGTGTGTAAGTCGGGCTGTCGTCTTCTTCGGTCAGATCATCAGGAAGTTGAAGATTTTCAGTGATGGCAATAACGCGTCCGTCAGCGGGCGATACCACCAATCCGTCTTGCTGTGGTACCATGCGCACAGGATCACGGAAGAAATAACAGACGAATAATGTAACAATCAGGGACAAAAGTCCGAAATAACCGTTGATAACAAAGGCAATAACGGTGGTGATTGCGCCGATAATAATAAAAAAATGTCCCGCAGGATGCGGTTTGACAAAGACGGTATGTTTAATAGTATCAATTAATGACATGGCTGTTTATTTCTGTCCTGTACTTGTGTTGTCCTTGCAGATAAGGCTTATGGCCGCAGATTATACCTTTTTATGATGGCTTTCATAGATGGTAATTTACAGGTATAAATATTAAATATGGCCATGTTGCCGATATCCTTGAATATTTCTCAAATAAGGACTTGTCTATGCGTTTTTTGATTATTTTGTCTTTTTGCTTGTTTATTACCTTGGCACCGCAACTTGCCGATGCCCAAAATCGTCAGAGTTTTTGCGGAGAGGCAGAAAGTACGGCGGCCATTCAAAACTGTTTGAAAAAGCATCTGGACAGCGCGCAAAAGCGTCTGAACGTTGTTTACAAAAAACTGGCAGATAAATTGGGCCCCGATAACACCGAAAATTTAAAGGATTTGCAGCAAACATGGCTGCGTTACCGTGATTCTGAATGTATGTGGGAATCTGCGCGTACGGATGTCGCCCCGTTAAAACGCGCGAATGAATTATCTTGTATGGTTCGCATCACCGAAGACCGCGCCGATTTATTGACTATATCACTGGATGATGAAAATGCCGAAGGCATTGCCCGTGAATACGGATCTTTTCCGCGCTGGATGAATGTGGTGGCAAAAGAAAATGCAGATTATTATTGGGATTACGGCAAGCGCGCCAGCTATGACCTGAATTGTGATGACGAAAATGAATTTGTCATGATGGGCGCAATCACAAAAGCAAATAAAATTGAAAAACCTGAAATTGATTCTGACGAAAGTAAGCCCGTTACATTTGAAAAAAGTATTATTCTGGCGGTGACAACAAGTCCGGCTGTCGGCAGACCTGTGGCCAAAACTTTTATTTTTCCTGTCAGGGACAGAGATACCGTCGATGGTGTGTGTAGCGACGCGGTCAGCTTTGAATTTGCCCAAAAACCTGAAGAACCGGCTTCCGCTGATGAGGCAGAGGATTCTGCCGAAAATAAGGATGCTGTGCCTGCCTGCCGTGCCTATTTGAAAATAAATAACAAAGGCTGTGAGCCGAAAATTATTTCATGGACTGGTAAAGACTTCGCACTTGAGATAGAAGAAAAAACCCAAAACAAAAAAGAAGAAGATAAGAAGTAAAAATGACGAATATTCAAAATGTCTGTGTCTATTGCGGCTCCTCCTCAAAAGTTGATGAAAAATACAAGCAAGCGGCAACAAATTTAGGAAAATCTATCGCACAAGCAGGATGGGGCGTTGTCTATGGCGGCGGCCGCGTCGGTCTGATGGGCTTGGTGGCGGATTCCGCGTTAGAAAGCGGAACATCTGTGATCGGTATTATTCCGTCTCATATTCAGGAGCGGGAAGTTCAACATAACGATCTGACGGAATTACATGTTGTTGATACGATGCACGTACGCAAGCAAATGATGGTCGATAAATCGCAGGCATTTGTGATTTTACCCGGTGGTCTGGGAACGCTGGACGAGTTATTCGAATTACTGACATGGAAACAATTGGGTCTGCATGATAAAACGATTGTGATTGTTAATATTGATGGTTATTGGACCAAGATGATCGAGGCCATTTCCAATATTGCCAATGAGGGTTTCATGCGCAAAGACGATCTGGGATTATTTTTGGTTGTCGATAGCGTGGAAGAGGTCGTTGGTGCTATTCAAAATGCACCGGTTGAACAGTTTGATCCTGCCACTAAATGGATATAATTACCATAATATAAAAATTATGTTTCACAAAAGGGGCGCCGCGTCATTTTTTTTCGGGTATCCCTATGATTTTCCAGTCAAAAAATGTTTCCTTTACGGGGCGTCTATGGTCTATTAAGGGAAGATTTTTTAAAACGGGTTTCATAAATGGCATCAGCCACTGATTTTTACAAACATGATCTGGACGTGGCGGATAACTTCGCCTCTAAGGCAATTAACCGCATGCGTCAGGATGAAATCCCGCCCGTCCCGCAAAATTTTGAAGTTTGGTACGTGTATTACGCCAATGTAAATCCGAAATTGCGCGATGAAGTTAATCAGCTTTTGCTTGAGCAGGAAAAAATTACAGAACATGACTGCCAGGAATTATACGAAAAATACCTGAATTTTGGTCATGAGCGCGAAACTTACCAAAAAGCCGGCGACCAGATTAATGCCACTTTGCACGATGTTTCTAACTTGATGCAAAACGTACGCGATACAACCAATGAATTTACCAGCAGTCTGCAGGAAGCAACCAGCGAGTTGGGCGCAGTGCCTGTTCCTGAAAATGTAAAAAGTGTGCTGGATAAGATTTCAAAGGAAACCCAGCGTATGCTGCGCTATAATGAGGAGCTGGAACGCCGCCTGGATCAATCTTCCATGATGATGGGGGAGATCAAGCGCGATATGGAACGTATTCGCCGCGAAGCCATAACCGATGGCCTGACAGGTCTTGCCAACAGAAAAGCTTTTGACGAGCAAATCAACCGACTTTGCCGTGAATCCAAGCGTGATGGCGGTATTTTCTCCCTTATCATGATAGATATCGATCATTTCAAAGCCTTTAATGACACGTACGGTCACCAAGTCGGGGATCAGGTATTGCGCCTTGTTGCCATGACATTGGTGAACGAGGTCAAGGGGCAGGATATGGCCGCCCGTTACGGCGGAGAAGAATTTACGATTATTCTTCCCGGCACCAATGCCAATGCCGCCCGCGCCGTGGCCGAAAACCTGCGTAAAGCGGTCGAGAAAAAAGAAGTGATTAACCGCGCCACAGGTGACCATCTGGGGCAAATTACGGTTTCTTTAGGGGTAGCCCAGTTTTACGGCGAAGAAGATGTCGAAGATTTAATCAGACGGGCGGATATGGCGCTTTATAATTCCAAAAATAAAGGCCGCAATCAGGTTTCTATGGCCCCGACCCCTCATGAGATGGGCCATTAATTATAAATCATTAGTTGCGCCGTAACGCCCGCAACTTTATCAATAAACCATGACATTTACGATTGATTACGATCCGCGGGAACAAGCGACGAGTATTTTCGATTCGCTCAATTCCGCTCAGCGTCAGGCTGTTGAACAAACCGAAGGCCCTGTATTGGTGCTGGCAGGAGCGGGTACAGGAAAAACGCGGGTTTTAACGACGCGGCTGGCGCATTTGCTGCAATCCGGGCGTGCCTTTCCGGGGCAAATACTGGCGGTGACTTTTACAAACAAGGCTGCGCAGGAGATGAAACACCGTGTCAGTTCCATCATGGGCGGTGTCCCTGTTGAAGGATGGTGGCTGGGGACATTTCACTCATTGGCGGCGCGGATGCTGCGCACCCATGCTTCTCTCGTCGGGCTTGATTCTAATTTTACCATTCTGGATGCCGATGATCAGGTGCGCCTGACCAAACAGCTGATGGAAGATAATAATATCGATACTAAAAAATTTACGCCGAAGGTTCTCGCTGATCGTTTCAGCAGTTGGAAAGATAAAGGAAAAAATCCGGCCGACATTAATGCAAATGATATTGATGATTTTGCCAATGGTAAATCACTTCTTATATATGGCCAATACCAACAAAGATTAAGAACCTTAAATGCATGTGATTTCGGGGATCTTCTGCTTCATATGATTACTATTTTGAAAGACCCGAATAATAGCCATGTTCTTGAAGATTATCACCGCCGTTTTAAATATATTCTGGTGGACGAATATCAGGATACAAATGTCGCGCAGTATTTATGGCTGCGTCTTTTGGCTAAAGGATCCAATAATATCTGCTGTGTCGGTGATGACGATCAATCCATTTATGGTTGGCGCGGTGCGGAAGTAGATAATATTTTGCGCTTTGAAAAAGATTTTCCGGGGGCGGTGGTTATTCGTCTGGAAGAAAATTACCGCTCTACCGGGCATATACTTTCTGCGGCAAATCATGTGATCGCCAATAATGACGGAAGATTGGGTAAAGAGCTTTATACCAATGCAGGCGAGGGAGAAAAGATTTCTGTCCGCGGTCTGTGGGATGGCCCGGCAGAAGCGCGATGGGTCGGGGAAGAGATTGAAGAACTGCAAACCAAGGGCACAGCGCTTAAGCAAATGGCCGTTTTGGTGCGCACAGGCTTCCAAATGCGTGAGTTCGAAGAACGTTTTATCCAGTTGGGGCTGACATACCGCGTTATCGGCGGTCCGCGCTTTTACGAGCGTAAGGAAATCCGCGATGCGCTGGCTTATTTACGGGTAATTATGCAAGGGCATGATGATCTGGCGCTGGAGCGGATTATTAATGTCCCCAAACGCGGGATTGGCGATTCAACCGTGCAGACATTATATGTTCATGCCCGTGCAAAAAATATCAGCCTTTATCAATCTATTTTGGATTTAACACAGACCGAGGAATTAAAACCGAAAGTCCGTTCGACCTTAATGAAATTAATTGATGATTTTGAACGGTGGAAATCATTGGTAAGTACCATGCATCATGGCGAACTGGCGGCGATGGTTTTAGATGAATCCGGTTATAACGATATGTGGAAGGCCGATAAATCACCGGATTCACCGGGACGTCTGGAAAACTTAAAAGAACTTGTCTCTGCCATGGATGAATTTGAATCCCTGCAGGAATTTTTGGAACATATTGCCCTCGTCCTTGAAAATCAGGGTAATAATGACGGTGATTTTATCACGCTGATGACCCTGCATGCCGCCAAAGGGTTGGAATATGATTTTGTCTTTCTGCCGGGATGGGAGGATGGATTATTTCCCTCCCAACGCTCGATGGATGAAAACGGCATAAAGGGGCTGGAGGAAGAACGGCGCCTTGCCTATGTCGGCATTACACGGGCAAGGAAAAAGGCCTATATTTCTTATGCCGCCAACCGCCGCATGTATGGTAGTTGGGTGAATGCCATTCCCTCCCGTTTTGTCGATGAATTGCCGGATGACCATATCGAAGCCATGGCCGAAGGCGGCCTGTATGCCCCCGGCAGGTCCAGCCATTGGGATTCCTCGGGATATGAAGTTTCTTCCTATCAAAAAACGCAGCGCCGATCCCTATCGACCGAAAAACGCTCATTAGACGGGGAATTTTCTACGGGTGACCGCGTTTTTCATGAAAAATTCGGCAATGGCGTAATTATTCATATTGATGGTCAAAAACTGGATATCCAGTTCGATCAGGCGGGGCATAAACGCGTCATGGATAGCTTTGTTGTTAAGGCCTAAAATATCTGGATATCGGGGGATTGACGCGATAAAGTATCGCCATAATTGAGGGAAACGAAGAATGAACACAGATAAAATTATTTGTATTTTCGGCGGTGCGGGCTTTGTCGGACGATATGTCACGCAGGATCTGGCGCGCGCGGGTTACCGTATCAAAATTGCCACGCGCATTCCCGAAAGTGCTTATGAGCTGAAAACCTATGGCAATGTGGGGCAGATCACCCCGTTTTTGTGCAATTACAATGATCCGAAAGAAATTCAAGCGGCGATTAAGGGCTGTTACGGCGTTATCAATCTG
>DAOPJS010000062.1:0-6883 GCA_035399785.1 Alphaproteobacteria bacterium | reverse complement strand
AATAGCGCACAGATCGTCATAGGTTAAATCAGGGTTTTTTAATGCCCTTTGGAAAGAGTCCAATGCCTGAGAACTGGCAAAATCGGCATAATCGGCATTTACATGGCTTTCACAGCTAAGCGTATAGGCAAAACCTGTGTCTTCCAGTACTTTTCGTACGACAGTTTTTCTTATTGGTTTAGAGCTCATTATCAATCACCTCCCTTGTTTGAGTTATTGGTAACGCAGCCCTCTATATCTCACCGTTTTCTGACATTATTATGTTGTTATTATGATTTTTTCGGTCATTTTCCCGCCTTGGCCTGAAAGAAATTTGGTCAAACGAGTCGATGAACAATTTGTCAGTATGAAATTAAGTATACACAGATCTGCAAAAAACGCCAGAATTTTTTAACCATTTGTTAACATTTCTGCGGCTTTGCGGACTCTGGAAAACCTGATCTTAAGCCCTTGACGCGGCAGGGGTTTCCCACCATTGTACTTTTGTTTTTAACTAAGGGATTTCATAATTATGACACGCGCCTTCATTTTTCCCGGTCAGGGATCACAATTTATCGGCATGGGTAAGGATCTGGCCGAATCGTATCCACAGGCCAAGCAAACTTTTCAGGAAGTTGATGATGCCTTGGGGCAGGATTTGTCGGGATTGATGTTCGGCGGGGAAGAGGCGGATTTAAATCTGACCGAAAATACCCAGCCTGCCTTGATGGCTGTATCTATGGCCGTGGTGAATGTCCTGAAGGCTAACGGGGTGAAATTCGGGGAAGCCTGCGCATTTATGGCAGGGCACAGCCTTGGTGAATATTCGGCACTGACTGCGGCAGGGGCGCTGGAACTATCCGATACCGCCCGACTGCTGCGTACTCGCGGACAGGCAATGCAAAAAGCCGTTCCCGTCGGTGAAGGATCAATGGCAGCCATTCTTGGTCTTGATTTACCTGATGTGCAGGATATTGCGAATAAGGCGCAGGCACAGGCTAACCAAGACGGCGGGAAAGAACTTGTTTGTCAGGCCGCCAACGATAATTCCGTCGGCCAGGTTGTGGTCAGCGGCAGTGCAGGCGCCGTTCAGATGGCGGTTGATATTGCCACCGAAGCGGGCGCCAAACGCGCCGTAATTTTACCTGTATCCGCGCCGTTCCATTGTTCGCTCATGGCACCTGCGGCGCAGGCAATGTCCTATGCCTTGGCAGATACCAACTTCCGTCCGCCGTGTGTTCCCGTTGTGGCGAATGTTACGGCTAGGGGGGAAACCGAACCTTCTGATATTCGACGTTTATTGGTTGATCAAATTACCGGCATGGTACGCTGGCGTGAAAGCGTGTTGTGGATGGGCGAACAGGGCGTTACCGAAATGGTCGAGCTGGGCGCAGGTAAAGTGCTTAACGGTCTGGTTAAGCGGATCAATAAAGATATCGCCTGCGAGTCCGTCGGGACGCCTGAGCAGGTTGATGCGTTGATTCAATCACTTACCTGACTAAACTGAATCTTGGAACATTCTGTTTCTTCTTGCGTTTGATATACGCAAGGAGAAAATCATGTCTATTTTTTATGCCGTGACAAAACAATCAAAAGAGGGCCCTGAGGCAGCCATCGCTATGGCGCTTGGCGCCGCCGTCCCTGATGCGGATGAAGGAGTCAAAAATGTCCATATACTTTTGGAAAGCGTAACGCAAATCGACGATGTCTGGGTTGCGACTGTGCGCATTATTATAGAACCGGATATGGAAGTTGAAGAAGTGCCGGAGGATATTTCTCCGGCCTTGGAAAGTGAAGAATTGGAGGAAAAGCGCCAATATATCGCCGAAGATATGGCTCTTGCCCAAGCGCATCACAAGCTTGTTCATGAAGAAACCCTTCATGAATTAGAAAATATAAGCGATAGCAATGATCTTTCCAGTTTATACGTATATACACCTACGGAATATGATGACGTCTATCAGGCGGCAGAAGCAGATATCAAACCGCACATTGATAAATACGATGCCTATTATCCACATGTGATAGAAGAAGGCCCTCTATGGGAACAAGTGGAAAGAGGAGTGTTTGCCCATGACGATTTTTATGAAGCGACTCAAGAAGAACAAAGGGAGCGTTGGCAAAATCTGCAGGATACGTTTCGTGAAATGAAACAAAAATATCAAAGGGCACAACAACTTCAAATGCGCCAAAACGCTACGCCCGCCTTGACGGAAGAAACATAAGAAAATATTCCTATATTTTAACATCAGAAAATGCTAGGGTGGGGGATGATCTGTTTTTCTTATTCCGTCCGTGCCGCCGTTATTCTTTCGGTGGTATCTTTTTTATGCCTGTCCAACGAACTAAAGAAAAAAGCCAATCGAATCAGTGGTGATAGGGGGCGCCCCCCTGTATTTTCCACCAACGAACTAAAGGATGGAAAAACAGGGTTTGCGTTTTTTCCATCTTTGCGTAGTCTGTCGCCAAGTTTTTTTGATGAGGAGATACATTCATGTTCAGTTTAAACGGCAAGACAGCATTGGTTACAGGGGCAACAGGCGGCATCGGCGGCGAAATCGCCAAGGCTTTGCATGCCCAAGGGGCGGTTGTAGCGATTTCAGGACGGAATAAAGATAAACTGGACGCGCTGGCGGCCGAATTGGGATCCAATGTCCACGCGATTGTTGCCGATCTTTCGGGCAGTGAAGGCATTGCCGCGCTGATCAGTGATGCCGAAGCCGCCATGGGGCAGATTGATATCCTTGTTAATAATGCGGGTCTGACGCGTGACAATCTATCAATGCGGATGAAGGACGAAGAATGGGACGAAGTGATTGATGTGAATTTAACCGCGCCATTCAAATTGGCGCGCGCATGTCAGCGCGGTATGATGAAACGCCGCTGGGGCCGCATCATTAATATCTCTTCCGTTGTCGGCACCACGGGTAATCCGGGGCAGTGCAACTATGTTGCCTCTAAGGCAGGGATGAGCGGCTGGACAAAAGCCATGGGTATGGAAATCGCCTCCCGCGGGATTACCGTCAACTGTGTCGCACCGGGCTTTATTGCCACCGCGATGACCGATGCGCTTAGCGATGACCAGAAAGAAAAAATCAATGCCACCATTCCGATGGGACGTATGGGCTCACCGGAAGAGATTGCGTCTGCTGTCGCTTATTTAGCCTCTGACGAAGCGGCCTATGTGACGGGGGCGACAATCCACGTCAATGGCGGCATGGCGATGGTTTAATCAAGAATGGACAGGACGGATTACGACCTTATCATTTTTGATTGTGACGGTACGCTGGTTGACAGCGAATATCCCAATAATCTTTCGCTGGTGCAAATTCTCGCTGAACATGGCTTTGACGGCTATGACATGGACTATGCGCTGAAGCATTGGGTGGGGCGCACGCTGACCAATATTTTCAAAGAGCTGGAAGAAAAAGACGGTCATCAATTTCCCGATGATATTATCAAACGCTGTATCGAACGTACCAATCTGCTTTATGAAACCGAATTGAAATCCGTTCCCGACGCGCTGGATGTCGTAAAGCGCGTGTCAGTCAATCATAAAATCTGCGTGGCTTCGAATGGAGAGCGTAACAGTGTGAAGCGTTCACTGAGTCTCTCGGGATATGGCGCGGATATATTTCATGAAGATAATACGTTTACCCGCATTCAGGTACCTAACGGGAAACCTGCACCAGATTTGTTTCTTTTTGCTGCCGAGAAAATGCAAGCCGAGCCGTCCCGCTGTCTGGTGATTGAGGACAGTCCAACGGGAGTACAGGCCGCCGTAGCCGCGGGGATGAGCGTATGGGGCTTCACCGGCGTTGCCCATAATCCGCCCCTACAGAACGAATTATTGGAAAAAACAGGGGCATCACAGGTATTTGACCGTCTTATCCACATTGCAGAGAGGTTAGGTCATTGAAAATATTGTTAAAATCACTGTTCAGATGCTAAAAGTACGAAATTGCTTGCAATCATTTCGCGGCTTGGTAAAGTCCGCCCGTTTTAAGCAAGCTTTTAACAAACGAACAATATAGTATTTATTCACTAACGAAAAAGGTAAGGGAAATCCCATGAGCGATATTGCAGACCGCGTAAAGAAAATTGTTGTCGAGCACCTAGGTGTTGACGAAAGCAAAGTAAACGAAGGCGCAAGCTTTATTGATGATCTTGGTGCAGACTCACTGGATACAGTTGAGCTTGTCATGGCATTCGAAGAAGAATTCAAAGTTGAAATTCCTGACGATGCTGCTGAGAATATCCAGACAGTCGGCGACGCTGTTAAATTTATTACGGACAATGCTGCTTAATAAGCAGCATTACCTTTCTTCCTTTTGTTTCTTTTAAGGAAGTTTAAATCATGATGAGAAGAGTTGTTGTCACAGGCATGGGTATTGTTTCCCCCTTCGGTATAGGGTTGGAACATAACTGGTCGTCGATTATTGCCGGAAAAAGCGGTATTCGCCCCATCACTCATTTTGACGCAACCGACTTCGCTTCCAAAATTGCCGGCGTTATTCCCAAGACGACAGATGAAAATCCGTCGAACGGGGAATTTAACGCCGATCTTTATGTTCCGCCGAAAGACCAGCGTAAGATGGATCCGTTCATCGTCTATGGTATGGCGGCGGCAGACGAGGCAATTGCCGACTCCGGCTGGGCACCGCAAACCGATGAGCAGCGCGAGCGCACAGGTGTCTTGGTTGGTTCGGGTATTGGCGGGCTTACCACCATGTATGAGAGTGCTACCACTTTGCATGAGCGTGGTCCGCGGCGTTTATCGCCGTTTTGTATTCCGGCCATGCTGATTAATCTGGCATCAGGTCATATTTCTATTAAGCATGGTTTTAAAGGGCCGAACCATTCTGTTGTTACGGCTTGTTCCACCGGCGCGCATGCTATCGGCGATTCTGCGCGTATTATCGCGTTGGGGGATGCGGACGTCATGATCGCGGGTGGTGCCGAAGCGGCTGTTACACCTTTGGGGGTTGGCGGCTTTGCTGCGGCGCGCGCGCTATCGACAGAATATAATGATAACCCGACGGCCGCGTCCCGTCCGTTTGATGAAGGGCGTGATGGTTTTGTTATTGCTGAAGGGGCAGGTGTTCTGGTTCTCGAAGAATATGAACATGCCAAAAAACGCGGCGCCAAAATTTATGCTGAAATTATCGGATACGGGATGTCAGGCGATGCCTACCATATTACAACCCCTGCCGAAAACGGTGATGGTGGTTTCCGCGCTATGCGCGCCGCATTAAAACGGGCGGAAATTAATCCTGAAGAAGTTGACTATATTAATGCACACGGTACTTCCACCCCTGTGGGCGATGGTATCGAGTGCAGCGCCGTTAAACGTCTGTTTGAAAAAGCGCTGGGGACTTTATCCATGTCTTCAACCAAATCGGCGATAGGCCACTTACTGGGCGCTGCGGGCGCGGTTGAAGCCATTTTCTCAATTAAGGCAATTGAAACAGGTATCTTGCCACCGACACTTAATTTGGAGAATGTGTCAGAGCCATGTCAGGGTCTGGATTTGGTACCGAAAGTGGCTAAAGAGAAAAAAGTGACGACAGCTTTATCCAACTCTTTCGGATTTGGCGGCACCAATGCGTCGCTGGTGATGCGAAAAGTAGACGCTTAATCTTCTTCGTTTTCCAACTGTTTTTTCTGATTAAAATATAAATGATGCGTATGCATGATGGCGAGAAATATCCAGAAATAAGTAAAGCGGATATTCTGGTGTGGCAAGCCGAACATAAATATGAGAGCCAGTATCAGATAATATTGCTTCGGCAGATCTTTTGATACGGCCCAAATAAACAATCCGAAAAAGAAAAATCCGGTAACACCGTAGCTGAAAAGAAGGGTCGCAAGACCGGAGTGAATTTCCTGTGCGCCGATACCGAAACGGAAAAACGCCCCTTCTCCCGCACCGAAAATCATATAATGCGGATAACGTAAAAGTCTGCCGTATCCGCGTCCTTCCACGCTGTCATCCTGTTCCTGTCCGATATTATCGATACGGGCTACAACGCGTGAAATACGGTTTATATGCTCCAGTTTGTTGACCAGATAAGAAGGATCAAAAAGTTGAAACAAAAAGAAGCCGATTAACCCGATGACGATCATAATCCTGCCGTTTTTTGGCATATTCGGAAGGAAAAAGAGCGATGCCGTCATTAAGACGGTAATGATAATACCCGCCTTGGATAGGGCAAGGGATTCAATATAGATACATAAACAAAATAGAATAAAATCAAAGAAATTGAATTTCTGATCACGCTTTAAAATGATGATCATCGACATACTTAATAATGCCCAATAAGCCAGCTGGTTGGGGTTATTGAATGTCCCTAAATTACGCAGCAGTTCTACCTCTCCGAATAATGGGGCATAAATGGCCTGAAAAATAATTGTTGCGGCTACAGCAAAATAGGTGAGCCGATTTATAACTTTGGGATTTTGTTTAAATACGATCAGGGTGAATAAGAAAGCACAGAAATTAAAAATATAATATGAGCTTTGTCTTAATAGTCGATCGTCATGCCAAAATCCGAAATGGATAAGATTGATAAAAACGGTTAATCCGGCAAATAGGGCGCCGAATAAGAAAACTTTGGAAACGCCGCCGCGATGCTTCATCCACGTAATAATCAAGGCAGGAAAACCGAGCACAAAAATAATGTAGTCTGCCGGTTGAGGAAGTCCTTTAGAGAATATATAAATCGGCGAAAGCAGCAGATATAAAAGCCATACAGCGGTAAAGAACAGCGGAACCTTTTTTGAGGATAAATATTTGATATCTGATACTGACATAATTCGCTGAATTGGATTCTTTGCAACTGGTTGTCTGTCCTCTATACTGCCTGAAACAAAGTTAAAAATCACCCATTGGCTGCTGAAACTG
>DAOPJS010000061.1:0-6889 GCA_035399785.1 Alphaproteobacteria bacterium | reverse complement strand
TTCGACATGTTCCTGTGTAAAAGCATGAGGCAGAATGACCACGGGCACTTTATCGACGGCAGCTTTTTTCAGCGCTTCTTCCGTCGAGGGACCGATCCATTTTAAGGGTCCGACACGGGATTGGTAACAAATCTGCCAATCCAAACCCTCAATCCCCGTTGCCTTTGCAATATGCACGGCAGATTGTTCGCATTGCCATTGATAGGGATCGCCGTCCTGCACAATTTTTTCCGGCAAACCATGGGCAGAAAATAAAACCCGCGGCTTCTTGTTTGTTTCTTTTAACGCTATGTCGTAAACGACTTTGACATTATCGGCGCCGGCCTGAATGAACCCCTTCTCCCACGGGTAACAACAAATGGTGGTGGTTGGTATGTTGATATTGGCTTTCGCACAGGCCTTATCCCATTCCTGCAGGGATGAGCGCGTGGTGGTGGTAGAAAATTGCGGATAGAGCGGCAAGAGGATAATTTCCTCAGGGTTCCAGTCTTTGACCTGCGCGGCCACTTCGCTTGCCATCGGGTGCCAATAACGCATGCAGATGAAGGTTTTAAACTCCCCTTCCCCTTGGGCGTTCAAATATTTTTCCAGCGCCTGCGTTTGTTCCAGAGAATTTTCCAGTAGCGGTGATTTATCGCCCAGCTCCCCATAGCTGTCGCCCGCTTCGCGTTTGGAACGGCGGATGGAAATTAGTTTCGCCAGAAAATAGCGGATAAAAACAGGGGCGCGAATAATATTTTTATCCATGAAGAAATTAAACAAAAACGGTTTGATGCTCTCGCGTTTATCCGGTCCGCCGAGATTAAAAAGAACAACCGCCGTTTTTTTATTCTCACCACTCATCGTTTAAAATTCCGAATGATCTGACAAAGCTGCTCGACATGTTCCACCGGTGTTTCCTTGATAACCCCATGACCCAAATTGAAGATAAAAGGTTTACCCCCAAAGTTTTCAAGAATGTTATTCGCCGATTTTTCCAATTCGTTACCCCCGGCCAGCAAGGTCACAGGATCCAGATTTCCCTGTACAGGCAATAGCGTCTGTAGATTATTCCGCGCCCACTCAAGCGGCACCGAATAATCCAGCCCGATAGCGTCGATCCCTGTTTCCTTTGCGTAATCTATCGCCTTAGCCCCCGCTTCACGCGGAAAACCGATCACGGGAATATCAGGATGGCGCTTTTTCAAAGCGCTGACGATTTCCTTGGTCGGATTAATCACCCAGCGGCGGAAATTGGTTTCATCCAAGACTCCAGACCAGCTGTCGAAAAGCTGGATAGCCTGTGCCCCTGCCTCGATCTGTTTTGACAGGTAGTGCAGCGTTGCCCCGCAAAGCATGTTGATTAACTGCGCAAAACCTTCAGGATCGCGATAAGCCCAGGTTTTTGTGGCTTCGAATGTTTTACTGCCGCCCCCTTCAACCATGTAACAGGCCACCGTCCATGGCGATCCGGCAAAACCGATGAGAGTCGTATCGTTAAACCCTTCGGCGGATAATTTTTGCCGTGTCAAACGCACCGTTTCGTAGACAGGATTCAAGGTATTATCAATTCGGTCGATGCTTAATTTTTTTAAATCGTTCAGCGTTAAAACAGGATCCAGTTTCGGCCCTTCCCCCGTTTCAAATTTGAGCGACTGTCCCAATGCCTGCGGCACAACCAGAATATCCGAAAACAAAATCGCCGCGTCCATCCCGAAACGACGGATCGGCTGCATCGTTACTTCCGCTGCGTTTTCCGGGTGGTAAACCAGATCGAGAAATCCGCCTGCCTGTTTGCGAAGCTCCCGATATTCGTGCAAGTATCGACCAGCCTGACGCATAAACCAAAACGCAGGTCTGCCAACCTGTTTTTTGTTTAATACATCCAGAAAAATTTTGTTGTTATCGCCTGTCATGGTCAGGCATCTAAGCAGAAAAACAAAAATATAAAAAGAATTAAAAAAAGGTTTTGGATATTAGTAGAGCCTGTGTGAATCGGGGATTACTCTTTATTCAGAGTCTTATGCACATGGATGATCATCAAAAACTATAGGCATATATTTCGATTCGCTTCTTCCTATCCCCAGAGAGGATGAGTCAAAAAATTATCCTTTGCACAGACCTGATAAAGACAAAAATAAATTCAAAATCATGTAGGAAAAAACGCGTTTTTTTTCTCCCGCTTTTTACACATAAATTACACACAGGGTCATAGCGAGAACAAATTATAATATCGAAAACAAAATGAATGATTGTTATCTAATGCTTGCGAATCGATTCGCTCTGTTGGACACTATGAGCGGTAATTAAAAAGGATGATAAAAATATCATGTTCAGTGACTCCTATACCCAGATAGAACACGGCGCGGCCGCAGAAATACTGGATCAATTGAATCCCTTGCTGGACGGCGCGCCGTTTGACGCGTCCATGGCGCGGGTTCTATCCCATGATTTGCCGTTTTACAACGGTTATAGCCTGATTGAAGTCACGGATCATGATGTTAATCCGCCGCGGCAGATTTCTTTTGTTTATAAGAATACCGAAGGCGGCGACCGCGTTTTTATCCTGAACGGCCAAAACGAGATTATCTATTTCCTCAATAAACACGTGCCTATTTTCCTGAGCGCGGAGATCATCAAACTCTATGTTCGTTTCTTTTTCAGCTATGTCCGCGGACGTCACGGCCGCTTTATTATTGTTGAAAATGTTGATGAAATTGACTGGCGTGAGGAACCCGCCCCCGCCGGCCGCAAGGCACTTGGTAAAATGATTGAGCCGCTGGATATCAAAAATGTCACGGCCGAGGGTGTTTATCATTTAAAGGCCAGTATCATCTTTAAGGATTCCCTGTTTGAATCGGACATATCGGTTGATGAAAGCGGGAATGTATCCTTGAGTAATCAGGAGTTACTGGTGGAAGATATTCCCGTTATTGACGACCATTTCGAGCAGTAAAACCATTTATATATTTCCATAATTTTATTCATTTATTACCAAAACGACGGTTATGGTTAATTTCCGTTAACCCGTTGTTAATTCTTGGAAAAAACCTCTCTAAAAAATGTTTTTTCCCTGTTTTTGGTAGCAATTCGTTAATCCTTTTGACCCCATAATTAAAAGGTAACCGGCGCAAATTTCTATGGGGAAGTCGGTATTTTCAAAGAACAAAATCACTTTTGGGGCATTAGAGAAATTATGGGTAAGAGAACCGAAAATAATAAGGCATCAGGGAGTAATGGCTTTAAAAAACCAAAAGCCTTTCGTATGGCTTATAGCTTGAATAACCATCAACCTGTTGAGTGCACGTTGATCAGTGACCAGCCGTTTTTCTATATGGATGAGGAAATGATTATCGAGGAAGATTCAATTCTTTCCGATGAAAGCTTTTGCGATTTCACTGATGAAAATTATGAATTTCTGGAATCTGAAATTACCCTTTTGAAAAATAAGATGGATGCTTATGAGCGTGTTTCATCAGAATTCAAACGCGATATTGACGGACCGCTTTTGACATTCATAGATGATGCAAAGCAATTATGTGCCGTCGCATCCAAAGCAGATCCGTCAGAAACATTGCAAAAAATCAAACAGACATTAATGCAAAGCCGCATGGCGGCAACCCTTATGGGATTTGCCCAAGAGCATGGTGTTGAGATTATTTGCAGTGATCAAATTTCTACAGCGGCTTATGATAAGAAGGCACAAAAAATTCTGGTGCGTAGCAACATGAATTTTGCCGATCAGATTTTATTGACGGTGCAGGAATTACGTCGTCACTGGCAACACCGTCAAGGGGCGCTGGTGCATCCGCTGACCTTCCACCCTGATCAGGCAGTTTTGATCAACCGTGCGCAATTGGCAGATTTAAGCGCAGCCGTTATTCGCTGCGCATGGGAAATGAAGTTGCAGGGGTTAAACGATATTTGGGCGCGAATTGAACATTCTTCCCTGTCAGATCTGGGCCGTGCTCTTGCACGTGAAGCTTTAAGCGATTTCCGTACACTTAATAACGGTAAGGCATCCGCCGCTGTGTTCGAGACATGGTTTTTATCCGAGCGTTGCCGCCAACAGGATAAAAAGCTGATTCAGGCGATGCTGGCCGATTACCGCGGTTATGTGTTTGATAGTTCCGAAGCCTCGAAAATGGTTTCCATAGATCTTATCTGTGCGCTGGGGGAACAGCCATTCGGCAAAAACTACCTGGCAGCTTATGCCCAGATGATCATGAATGACCCTGTCTTTACCGATATTCGGGATCGTTCAAACGCCAATTTCCTTTGGTTTATCAAGTTTGAGCGCTCTTTCACCGAAACGGAACAAGAGTTGCAATCCTCACTGTCACCATCCAAGTCCGGCGTCGATCGGACGATAACAAACAATGACATAATCGAGGACACCAACAATGAAAACCAATCAGGCCGATGGTCAAAAGACCGCCTTCGCGCAGACATACTTGGAAACACCGACAAAGAGAATGGAGACAATGTCATCCATATACAATTCGGTGCGGCCAAGAAGCCATGTGAAGGAGTTCTGTCTTGATGAACAGGATGCCGGCGAGGGAGAGGTTGTAGTTATGCGTTCTGACAGATTATCCCCGCTGACAAAACCACGTTCGGTCACCAGACAAAATTCCGATGACGCTGCGCAGGGAAATCAGGCGGATAAAATTTCATCAAACAGCATTCGCGAATTCGATTTACAAAAAGGTGATATTTTTACGATCGCCGATTTGAAACCTTTGCAGACAAAAGAATTTGAAAATCTGGATGCGTATCCATACGCTTTCAAACAAGACAAAGACGTCCTGTCATGGGCAACAGCGTTGATTTCCGAAAGTGCGCTGGGTCAGGCACTGTTGAAAGAGGTTGAAAATTCCCGCTGGAAAATCATGCTGAATGATTTGGGTACAGGTGGCTTTCATTTAGATGCGTTTGAAAAAATTATCGAGCTGGATAATTACGGTCTGGACGCAGCCTCATTGGGGCAGTCCGCTTTTTTCCGTACCTCGCTGATTTGCGTGCTGGCCAAGGCTTTGCGCGATATATGGCATGAAAACAGATGGGGCGCTTTTGAAAATATGTACAACCCTGAATCTGTTTTGATGTTGGAGCGTGCCCGTGCCGCCGATGCGGATTCTGTTTCTGTTTTAATCGGTTATGAACTGCGCAGCGCCGGATATAACGATGTTTGGCGTCATATCCTTGGCTCCGATGACGGAGACATGGCACAGGTCCTGACCAATATTCTGGAGCGTTATCCGACCGCGCTTTATAACGGTATGGCATTGGCGCATATTTTCCGCCAGTGGTACGCCGATGTTGCCCGCGTGGATGCGCTGGATCATGATACTTTGGAACATCTTGATTTTTCGATGCGTGATTTCGACGGCAATAATGCCTTTGATTTCGGCGATAAAAAAATCAAGGCGATTGATCTGGAGAATCTATCAACCCTGCCCGACGGCACAGTCTATTTGAAGGAACTCGGCGAAACGGTTTGCCGTGATCCGTTCTTTTGCGGATTAAACGATCCGATCAATCAGGCGCATTTATTTCAGATTGTCTATGACAGCAAGGTGACTTATGTCGATGGCATTCCTTTCCGTGATCCGTCACTGGCCAGAAAGTTTATCAAACCCGATTAAAATACCTCTTCTCAAATGGTTAGTGCCTGCTTAGGATAGGCAGGTCATGACACCGCAAAAGCCAAAAGACCCTATTCTTGATTTCCATATGTATCTGGTTTCAGATGCAACGGGCACAACCCTGCAAGGGCTGGCGCGTGCGGCCCTGTCGCAGTTTGAAGGCATCAATCCTGTCGAGCGATTCTGGCCGATGATAAGATCGGAAATGCAACTTGACCGTGCCATTGCCGATATCCGTAAAAGACCCGGCCCGGTTTTATTCACTTTTGTCGATAAAAAGCTGCGCCGAAAATTGCAAAGCGCCTGCGCAGAGCTGGATGTGCCGTGCATGCCCGTGCTCGATCCGATTTTGCGTACCATGTCTTCTTATTTGGGGCTACCCAGTAAGGGCGTACCCGGGTTGCAGCACTCTTTAGATGAAGCCTATTTCAAGCGTATTGACGCGGTCGATTTTGCCTTAAGCTTTGATGACGGCCAGACATTGGACGGTTTGGAGGAGGCCGATGTCATTCTGGTCGGCGTGTCACGAACGTCAAAGACACCGACCTGTATTTTCCTGGCAAGGCGGGGTATCAAGGCCGCGAATATTCCGCTGGTGCCCAGCGTGCCGTTTCCTGAAAAAGTGGCGTCTTTTAAAACACCGCTGATTGTTGGCTTAACGGAATCACCTAAAAGGCTGGAAAATCTGCGGCGCAGCCGCCTGCACGCCGATGGGGAACATAAAAATTATGACAGCAATGCCTATCTGGATTTGGAAAAAATTGAAGAAGAAATTCGTAATGCCCGCCGCCTGTTCAGTAAATATAAATGGCCGGTGATTGATGTCACCCGAAAATCAGTTGAGGAAACAACGGCAGAGATTTATTCGCTTTTGCAACGTCACCGTGGCAAGTTGAAAAAAGAAAAAGAGGCAGGCGAGGCAAAATCATGACGTTAATTCTTGCGTCAAAAAGCAAAGCACGCATTGCTATGTTGAAAAATGCAGGCATAACTTTTGATAGTATTCCGGCCGATATTAATGAGGAAAAAATTATCGCCGATATGATCAAGGATGGCGCCAGTACAGGTAATATTGCCGTCAGTCTTGCCAGAGAAAAAGCATTAGCAATTTCAAAAAATAATCCTGATAAATATATTATTGGTTCAGACCAACTATTATCCATGGGTGATATTATTTATTCCAAGGCAAAAAATAAAAATGAGGCCTTGGAGCGTTTGCAGGAATTTCAAGGGAAAGAGCATTATTTAACTTCCGGCGTTTG
>DAOPJS010000060.1:0-6932 GCA_035399785.1 Alphaproteobacteria bacterium | reverse complement strand
TGCATCTGATTGATAAATGGGGCGAAGATAATCTTCAATATTACTTGCTAAAATTCTATGTTGCTCGTTCTTATCGTAGAATACTTGTGTTTCCTTTTCTTCTAACTTATCGGACAGCATTTCTGCTACTTCTCTATCTTCTCCAGCGAATGATAACGCAAAATCATAAGGTGTCGAAAATCCTATAGAGCCAAACCCTATGTCTTTTGCAAATTTACTCCACGAAATATTTCTTATAAAATACATAAACTGAGGATTTTCTACCGTTAGAATTCTTGAAGTTTCATCATAGTGTAAAACTTTTTCAATATCTTCATTATTTTCAATTAGCGATTTTAGGTGACCTTTTTCAGCAACTTGAATAATACTACCACGGTGTTCAGGGTGGCTTCTTATTACTTTATCGATATTTAGGCTCCATTCCTCTGACTCTGATAGCCAATAAAGTAGATGTAAGTAAGGTGCTCTTCCCTCTTTACGTACCCGCGTGCCTTGACTAAAAGATTCTGCAGGTTTCATAAAAACTCCAGATAATTTGTCAAAAACTTTACCTCTACAGAGTTCAAAGCTTATGTCCGTAGCTCTACAATTTTCTTGCTTTTCCATTATATCAGCATCCAGACAAATTTGGTGTGCAAGCATTTGTGCTATATAAAAGCTTCCATTAGAAGATTGAATTACTTCATTCTTAACATTTATTTCAATGTTTAACGCCTTTTCACCTTTTTCAAGAAGTTCTTCAATTTTTTCATCAGGGTTTGATTCAAATCTAATAATTTCTAGTCGGTTGTTCAAATCTCCCGCGAACTCGATTAATGTTTGTCCAGCATGATTTATTCCCAGTATTATTATCTTACTTTTTTCATTTTCATCATCAGCTAATAACTTCAAGTAGTCGGCAATATTCCTCTTTACTTGGTTATCTAAAATATGAAAGTCATCAATCAAGACTGTGCCAACATCATTCATGGTGTGCAGAGCATTAATTAATTCTAGATCTTTCGGATTTCTTCCCGATAAAGATAATACTTCATTTTTAACTTTTAAATCATCAAGGGCTGCCCTTATAGATGTAGTTTTACCAATTCCAGAAGGGCCTTCGATTACTATACCTCTTCCTGGTGTTCTTAAAGCTACTAATAATTGATTATATTCTTCAGGTCTGACGAAAGTATAAGTCGGTATGCCATTAGTCTTAAACACTTCTTCTAATTTAATATTAGACACTGTTTATTTTCCTTTCTATATCCTTTGCCATCAGGGCGGCTTGTTCATATTGCTTGGCGGGGGCGTCCTGATCCTGAAATTCATCGGGCAGGTGCATGGTGCGGATTTTTAAGTTGCCGCTGTCTAATAATCCCTCACGGCTTAAGAATTCCAACACGTAAGAACCGAAACCGCCGATCGAGCCTTCCTCTATCGTCACCAGCGTGCCGTGATTTTGGGCGAGGGTGCGGATGAGGTCTTCGTCTAAGGGCTTGGCAAAGCGCGCATCGGCGACGGTGACGGTTTTGCCTTGTTCTTCCAACAGCTTGGCGGCGGCCAAGCATTCTTGAAGGCGCGTGCCGTAGCTCAAGAGAGCTACATCCCCTTTAATGTCATTCTGAGGCATAGCCGAAGAATCTCCTTCCTGTTTTCGAGATCCTTCGCATTCGCTCAGGATGACAGAAGAAGTAGAGTAAACAACACGCCCTTTACCGATCTCGAGAATTTCAGGGGTTTCAGGAATTTCCACCCCTGTGCCTTCACCGCGCGGATATCTCAGCGCGATAGGCCCGTCATTATACGCGGCCGCTGTGGCGACCATGTGGGTCAGCTCCGCCTCGTCAGCGGCGGCCATCAAAACAAAATTCGGCAGGCACCCTAAATACGCCACGTCAAACGCGCCCGCATGGGTACAGCCATCGGCGCCGACCAGACCTGCGCGGTCCATCATAAAGCGCACGGGCAAATTCTGTATCGCGACATCGTGCACGACCTGATCATAGGCGCGTTGCAGGAAGGTGGAATAAATGGCGACGAAGGGCTTATACCCTTGGGTGGCGAGCCCTGCGGCGAAGGTCACGGCGTGCTGCTCCGCAATGCCGACATCGAACATACGCTCGGGGAAGTCATGGGCGAATAAATCCATCCCTGTGCCGTCGGGCATGGCGGCGGTAATGCCGACAATCTTATCATCCTTCTTGGCTTCGTTAATCAGGGCGAGGGCGAAGGCCTTGGTATAGGTCGGGATGTTGGATTTCACCTTATACTGGTTGCCGGTGACCACGTCGAACTTGGCCACGCCGTGCATTTTGTCAGCAGAGTTTTCGGCGGGGGCGTAGCCTTTGCCCTTTTTGGTTTTGACATGCAGCAGGACAGGGCCGCTGCGGTGGTCGCGGATATTGCGCAAAATCGGCAAAAGCTGATCCATGTCATGGCCGTCGACAGGGCCGATATAGTAAAAGCCCATCTCTTCGAACATGGTGCCGTCACTGGTGTGGACGCGGATGGATTCTTCCAGCGACTTAGCGGCGTGGCGCAGCGGCGGCGGCAGGATTTTCTTGCCCATCTCCCGCGCACCGATATAGGGCTTGGAGGTGACAAGGCGGTTGAGATAATTGCTCATCGCGCCGACGGGCGGGGCAATCGACATTTCATTGTCATTCAAAATCACAATCAGATTATTTTTCATCGCGCCGGCATTATTCATCGCCTCATACGCCATCCCTGCGGAAATGGAGCCGTCACCGATCACGGCAATCACGGAATTATTACCGCCTGCCAGATCCCGCGCAACCGCCATACCCAACCCTGCGGAGATCGAGGTCGAACTATGCGCCGCGCCGAAGGGATCATATTCACTCTCCGCCCGCTTGGTAAAACCTGACAGGCCGCCGCCCTGACGGATGGTGCGGATACGATCACGCCGCCCTGTCAAAATCTTGTGCGGATAGCATTGATGGCCGACATCCCAGATCAGCTTATCTTCGGGGGTATTAAACACGGCGTGGATAGCGGTGGTAAGTTCCACCACGCCAAGCCCCGCGCCCAGATGCCCGCCCGTGACAGACACGGCGTCAATGGTCTCCAGCCGCAATTCATCGGCCAATTGGCGCAATTGTTCATCATCCAGCCCGCGCATATCGGCAGGCACGTGGATTTTATCCAGTAAAGGCGTCTTGGAGGCCACGTCTGCGGTGGCGGTATCGGATTTCAGCGCTTCTTTCATAATCTGTCAGTTTTAGCCCTGATGACCGAGAAACGCTAGATTTTTTTAATGTCTGCCCTTTTTGACCAGATGCTGGAAGGTCGGGGCGATTTTGCAGGGAATAATATCGATATTCTGCCAGACATTGCCCGTTACATAGGCTTCCTTGTCCAGCCATTCTTTCAGCTCCTCCACCGAAGGAAAATCAACGATCAAGAGCGAGCCGCGCATATTGTCATTGCCATCCAGCATGGCGGCGGCAATAAGTTGTTCACCCGATTTCGCGGCGATTTCGCTGTAAGCCAGATGAGAATCCCGTGCGGCGGCGCGGCGGTTCAACGCCTCTTCATCCTCACCGTCTTTTGCCATGACAATAAACTGCATAATTTGTTCTCCTTCGGGTGACAAAGTAACACGATGTCCGAAGAGAAAAAAAGCCCTCAATCAAACAGTTTTTTATTGTCATAATGATTAAGTTTTGCTAATGCGGGGGATGTTTACAACGTTTCAGACTGATTGGGACAAGAGTGTCAGGCGTGAGATATCAGCGGATGCCCAAGAGAGGCTGCCCCGTAATATCAAGGCGTTTAAGGCGGGAGCGTTAAATCCCGAGACATTACTTCATGCCGTTATGATGATGCGTCCGCCTGTGCAGGTTGTGCAGATCGAAGTGCCGAAAGATACAAGGGTGATAAAAGCCGCCCGCGCGTTTGAGACCGTCGACAGGAACGATCTCATCATGGATAACAGGCACCTGTATGGTGCAGAGGATTCTTTGCAAGCCTATTTCAAAAAATTTGCAGAAAATTTGGCTGCCGCGGATGTTAAAAATTTACGTGCGTACAGCCACAATATGGTGCGATCAGTTGTCGAAAATTTTGGTGAAGGGGCCATAAACGAATTCATGCTTTTGCGTGAAGAAACCGTAAATTACAATACTTTTGGTTTTCATACCCATGTGTGGGACGACAAGCATACGCCAATCGGGAAAAGAGCATTTTATCTGAGCCAAGCCTTATCAGATGAGCCGACATATTTTGTTGATGCAAAAGATTTATTGCCGCGTTCGTTATCGCGTGATGCGCTTGAGGCATATTTTAACAAGCGAGCCCCGATTTGTGGCAGGCGCAGGCAGGAGCATTTATTTTATTTACGACAAAGAATCATGTGCAGGGGCCTGCCTTTCATGCGTCACCACCAAGGCAGTCAAGCCGTACGGTTGCAAATGTAAACTTCCATATATAACAGGGCGTTTTTTTAGGCGCGGCGTTCCAGCACATACATGGCCAGTTCTTTCAGCATTTCGGCGCGGCCGTCAAAGACGTGCAGGTGACGAATGGCCTGATGCACCAACATTTCGGCGCGCATCTTGGCCTGTTCTTTCCCCATCGTGGAAACGAAAGTGGATTTTCCTGCCTGCGCATCCTGATTGGCGGGCTTACCGGTGATTTCAGGATCGGCCTCCACATCCAAAACATCGTCGGTGACCTGAAACGCCAGACCCAGATCATAGGCATAATTACAAAGCGCTTTTTTATGAGCATCATCAGCCTTGCCCAAAATCGCACCGGCTTCACATGAGAAGGCAAAAAGCTGCCCTGTTTTCATGCGCTGCATGCGGGAGATGGTTCCCAGATCAAATTCTTCCTTTTCACCGATCAGATCCAGCATTTGTCCGCCGACCATACCATGTCCGCCGGCGGCCTTTGCCAGCTTGCGCACCAATTCAACCCGCACATGCGGATCGGAATGGGTGTCGCGGTCGGCCAGAACCTCAAAAGCCAAGGTCAGCAAGGCATCCCCCGCCAAAATCGCGGTGGCCTCATCAAATTTACGGTGAATGGTTGGTTTGCCGCGGCGTTTATCGGAGTCATCCATGGCCGGCAAATCATCATGAACCAAGGAGTAACAGTGTAAAAATTCCACTGCAGCGGCAACGCGGCGCGCGCGTGCGGGATCAACATTAAAAAGCGCCGCCGATTGAACGACCATAAACGGACGCAGACGTTTACCACCCGCCAAGACACCGTAACGCATGGCGTCAAATAATTGACGTTCCGCCAGATCGGTTTCGGGCAAAATCCGCTGAATTGTTTTTTCGACACTTTTGGCGGTTTCATCCAAAGCCTGTTGTAGGCGGGGGGAGGCATCGCGTGGTGATGGCATGGTATAATGTCTTTCTTATTTTTGTTTGTTTTATTCCGGATTGAAAGGCGTTGCCGTTGGTGTTCCGTCGGCGCCGATGCTGATTTTTTCGATTTTTTCCTGTGCCTCACCCAGTTTTTTTTCACAGTGTTTTTTCAGGGCAATGCCGCGTTCATAGGCCTGAATCGACTCCTCCAGTGGCGCCTTACCGCTTTCCAAGGCGCTGACGATGGTTTCAAGCTCCCCAAGGGCGGCTTCGAATGTCATGGTTTCAGGGGCGGGTTTCGCACTCATTTTCCTACCGATTCTTTTGTTAAATCGGGGAGAGTGTATGTTAAAAAACGCCGTTTCTCAAGAGTTTAGGGGTTTTTATGCGCTTAATTCCCGTAAATGGGTATGGACGCAGTCTTTCAGCGCTTCCAAATGATATCCGCCCTCCAAAACCGAGATGATGCGCCCTTTTGAGACTTTTTCGGCGATATCGCACAGCCTGCGGGTCAGCCAGCCATAATCTTGGGTTTCCAGCATAATCGGGGCGAGGGGGTCATCCTTATGGGCGTCAAAGCCGCTTGAGAGCATCAGCAGGTCAGGGGCGAATGTCTCCAAAGCGGGAAAGACCTTTTGTTCATATAATTTTCTGAAATCATCTGACCCGCAGTGATCGGGCAGGCGGATATTCAGCAAGGTGTCATTATTATCGGCGGGATCGCCGCCCATGGGAAAAAGCGGATAGCCGTGAGAAGAGATATAAAGGACAGGCTTATCAGGATGCTCGGCATTATGGGCGCGCGTCATGGTCTGCGTGCCGTTGCCGTGATGGACGTCAAAATCAACGATGGCGATTTTTTTGACGCCGTATTTCTCCTGCGCATAGCGGGCGCCGATAAAAATATTATTGAACAGGCAAAATCCCATTGCGGCATTCGGCTCTGCATGATGCCCCGGCGGGCGTATTGCGCAAAATGCGTGCTGCGCATTTTTGTGGCCGTCATGCCCGCAAGCGGGAGGACGCTCGGCAGAATTATCATCTTCATTGTTGCTGAACATATCATCGACCGCATCGCAAACCGCGCCCGCCGCATAAAGCGCGGCGTCGTAACTATCGGGACTTAAAATGGTGTCGCCATCAATGGCCGCTAATCCATGATCGGGTGTTTTATCCTGCAGGTCGAAAACATAATCTTCCGTATGGGCAAGGAGAATGGTTTCAAGCTCGGCCGCTTTGGCCTGTTTGACGGGGATGTTGAGCGTCTCAAACAAAGTCTCTAACATGATAATCCGCGCCGGTGATTCAGGGTGGCCGTGTCCCGTGTCATGTTTGAGCGATAGCGGCGATGTATAAATCGTTAGTGTCATCTTAACCCCGACTCTATAGAATATTCGTGATGAATAAAATGTACAAAATTGCACACGGTAAAAGAGTTTACGCCATTGGCGATATTCACGGCCATGTCGACACGCTGGCGCGGATGCATGATTTAATAGAAGCGGATATGAAAGAACGCCCCGTTGATGACGCGACAATTTTATATGTTGGTGATTACATTGACCGCGGCCCCGACAGCAAAGGTGTGATTGATTTGCTGGTTGAACGGGA
>DAOPJS010000059.1:0-6989 GCA_035399785.1 Alphaproteobacteria bacterium | reverse complement strand
GGTATTAAAGTAATAATCAATTCCATAACCCATGAGGGCGCCGCCGATCACTGCGCCCACCAATTCAACGCCTGCGCGGGCGCCGATACCGACATTTTCATCATCGGCTTTGGATTTAGGATTATAGTCCTGATCAAATTCCTGACGCGCGGCTTTCAGCTCCGCATCAAGCTTTTTTAGCTTTGGATCATCATCAGGTGTAATAGGCATTATTTGTCTAATCTACTCGGCTGCTTCCAAGAAGTCGAGTTGTTGGTTCAGATCAACGGAAACGAGCTGTGACACCCCGCGCTCCGCCATTGTCACCCCATAGAGGCGATCCATCCGTGCCATGGTCAGGCGATGGTGCGTGATAACCAAGAAGCGTGTTTCCCCGCGCTCGGCAATTTCTTCGAGCAGATCACACACGCGGTCAACGTTGGCATCATCAAGTGGCGCGTCAATCTCGTCCAATACACAAATCGGTGAAGGATTGGTCAGGAACATCGCGAAGATCAAAGCAATCGACGCCAATGTCTGCTCACCACCGGATAACAAGGAGAGAGACTGCAGTGTCTTACCCGGAGGCTGCGCAAAGATTTCCAAACCTGAATTTAACGGATCATCAGATTCAATCAGTTTCAGATGCGCACTGCCGCCGCCGTAAAGTTGAACGAATAATTTTTGGAAGTGGCCATTAACGTGATCAAAGGCATTCATCAAACGCTCACGCGCTTCGACATTAAGTTTTTCAATCCCTTCGCGCAGTTCGGCAATTGCCTGAATCAAATCATTACGCTCTTCGAGCATGCCGCCGACTTCACCTTCCAGCTCGGTTGCTTCCTGCTCAGCGCGCAAGTTCACGGGGCCGATCATATCACGGCTACGAACCAGTTTTTCTTTTTGTTCCTTCAGCGGTTCAATAGCAGGCAGTTCCTGCTCGTCGCCCAGTTTCAAATTGGTTTCACCAATCAAGGCTTCAGGTTGTTTTTCAAAACGCTCAACGATTTGCGCGACGATTTCATCCAGTTGTTCCTGACCCGCAGAGGCCGTTGCCTGTGCATGGGCACGCGCTTCGCGGGCTTCGGTCAGAACATTTTCTGCTTCTTTTAATGCCTTATTCGTATCGGCCAGTTCATTTTCAACCACAGCCAGACGGCCGGCATCTTCATTGCGCTTAGCTTCCAATTCAGCGATTTTGCTCATCAGCTCTTCACGTTCGGAGCCCATGGTCTTAGGCGCATTTTTTAGAGATTCCTGTTTTTCCGTCAGTTGCTCTTCACGAGATTCCAGCTCCTTCAAGCGCTCCTGAGAACGGATAATGCGATTTTGTAAATTAACAATTTCATCAGCAATGGCGTGCAGACGTCCTTTGCGGCGGCTTTGTTCCTGCTGAACGTTATCAAATTCACGAACAGCTTCGCGCAGATTATCACGCACGGCGGTCAATTTGTTCCGCAGCGCCTCCACCTGTTCATTCTGACTGGCGATAGAGTCTTCGTCATAGGTCTCCAACGATTTTTTATTTTCTGCCAGAGATGATTCCAGATCCTGAATATCCTGATTGGTATTGACCAAAGATTCTTCCAGCTTGGCAATTTCTGCAAACAAACCCGAGCGCTGTTCAGTCAGGCGGCTGAGTTCTGATTGTTTTGATCCGAGAGATTGTTCCTGCGTACGGGTTTGTGATTGCAGGCTTTCCAATGCTTCTTGTTTTTCAGATTTATTGCTTTGTGCCTGCGCCAGTTTTTCGCGTGCCTGTTCGGCGGCGTTTTGGTCTTGGGGCAGGCGCTCTTTCAATTCTTTCAAGCGGTTTGTCTGTTGCAATTGCAAAGCGTGACGGTCGGACGCCGTTGCCTTAATGTGCAATCCATCCCAACGCCAGTAAGCCCCTTCGAGGGAAACGATAGACTGCCCCGGTTTTAATTGCGCGGCGCAGGCTTTACCGTCTTCGTTACTTTCGACAACACCGATTAAGCTCAATGCCGCTTTCAAATGTTTTGGCGCTTTGACATGAGGTTCCAATATTTTTGCCTGCGGCGGCAAAGCAGGGAAATCTGCCGGATTAAAGTCACGATCTGTCCAGACCATTGGCGCTTCATCATCGGTGGAGGCCATCAGCGTATCACCCAGAGCACGGGAGAGGGCGGTTTCAAACCCCTTGTCCGGTTCAACATCGCTCAGAACAGGTTTATAGGTATTTTCATTTTTTGAATCCAAAACGGTTTCAAGTGTCTTGATCTCCGTCATGATTTCGGATTCAATTTTGTCGAGTTTTTGTTGTTGCTCCCGCGCTTCCTCAACCGCCTTATTCGCACTTTCCAGTGTTTCTTCAGCAGCCGTCAATTTTTCACGTAATTCGGTGACTTCTTTTTCAAGAGAAAGAATTTCGGTTTTTAAAGATTCGTGAACATTGTCACTTTGGAAGCTTTCCTGCGCGGCTTTCAAATCATCTTCCAGTTTTTCCTTGCGCTCCATCGATACGGACAGGCGGCTGGTATCAGCGGCAATCTGACGTTCAATCGTCTGGCGGCTGGCGCGGCTTTCGGCCACTTTCTCCATAAAGGATTCATATTCCTGTTCCAGTTCGGAAACCTGCTTTTCCAGACGCTCTTTAATGGCGGTTTTTTCTTCGAGTATTTCTTTATCTGATCCTTCGCTGTTTTGCAGGGTTTCTTCTTCGGATTTCAGACGCCCCAATGTCGCGGAATTTTCTTCCAGACTGGCTTTTTCGTGGTCACGGTCTTCCACCAGTCTTTCCAATTGCTCACGCACTTCGGTTAATTGATCCTGAATTGCCTTTTCCTGATCTTCGATCCGTTGCAGTGTCAGTTTTTGAGATTGCAAAGCGGCGGAGCTTTCTGCTTCTTTTTGGCGCAAGGCAGGAAGTTCTTCGGCCTGTGCATTTTGTGTTTTTGTCAGCTGTGTCACTGTTGCCATACGTTCGGCCACGATGCTTTCGGCATCACCGAATTTGGCTTTGGCCTGTTCGATTTTGTTTACCAGCAAACGCCATTCCAGATAGGCAATGGATGTTTCCAGTTCACGGATTTGAGTGCTGAGTTCCTTATAGCGGATGGCCTGACGTGCTTGTTTTTTCAAGGCGCCTAAACGGCCTTCCATACTGCCGACCAGATCTTCCACACGTTGCAGATTGGCATCGGCGGCGCGCAGGCGAAGTTCGGCTTCATGACGACGAACATAAAGACCCGAGACACCGGCGGATTCTTCCAACACCTTGCGGCGATCCTGTGGCTTGGCGTTAATCATTTCCGTCACGCGGCCCTGGGACACAAGAGCCGGAGAGTTTGCGCCCGTTACCGTATCGGCAAAGAGCATTTGCACATCACGCGCGCGTTGGGTTTTTCCGTTTACTTTGTAGAGCGAACCTTTGTCTTTTTCGATTTTGCGGACAATCTCAATCTCTTCCTCACCGTTATAGGCGGCTGGGGCAGAGTGGTCGGAGTTATCCAACAGCAGAGAAACTTCGGCAAAGTTACGGGGCGGGCGGTTATCGGTTCCGTTAAAGATAACATCTTCCATCCCGCCGCCGCCGCGCATACGCTTGGCGGATGTTTCCCCCATTACCCAACGCAAGGCTTCGGTCAGGTTGGACTTACCACAACCATTGGGGCCGACAATCCCTGTCAGGCCGGTTGAGATTTCCAGCTCTGTCCTGTCCACGAAGGATTTAAAGCCGTTTAGTCGCAGTTTTTTAAATTGAATCATGGGTCGTTATCTTCTACTCAGTAATACTCTTATTCGTCGATGCCTTCAGGATCTGCCATCTCTTCGGGAGCCTCTTGTGCAGGCGCCTCGGCAGGAGCCATTTCAACACCCGTGATCTTGCTTACAACCTGAAGGAAATTATCAATTGGCTGTTCGCCGCTCATCAAATATTCACCGTTATTGATTACAAAGCTTGGGGTTGAGGAAATCTGCCAGACATCAGAAGCTTCCTTGATATTCTCGGCAATTTGCTGTTGAAGCACCTTGTTATTAAAACAAGTTTCAAATTCTTCATCGCTCATACCGGCCAATTTGGCGTTTTGCATCAATCCGGCTTTAAAGTCGCCGCCGAATGCCCATTGTTCCTGATTTCTCAAAAGCAGATCAATGAAGCCGTTATAACGTTCTTCCGGCAGACAGCGGGCGATCATACTGCCGTAAAGGGCAGGGCCGTTCAGCGGAAATTCCTCATGCATGAAATATACTTTGCCTGTATCGATCAGCTGTTTTTTGATTTCCTGATAGGTTCCTGTGTGGAAAGCCGCACAGTGGCTGCATGTAAGGGAAAAGAATTCCTGAATTTTAACAGGAGCATTCGGATCACCTTCGCCGCGTTGACCCAAAACAGGTTTAACGCTCAGCTCATGAATTGTTCCTTTTTGGGCAAACGGCAAATCAGAAGCCGTCCCAGCCGCGCCATGATTATGACCTGCATGCGCATCATCCATATCATCCGCAGAAGCCTGTTCCTGCGCATCATCCTGTGTCATCTCGGATTGGGCGACTTGTTCATCCATAGAACCCTGATCGGCGTTTTTGTGGAAATAAAACCAACTGGCGCCTGCCACGATGACAAAAAGGAGTAATACAAGAATCAGTGTACCCAGAGATTTTTTGTTAGAGGACATACATCCGGCCTTTCTTCTAAAGCGTTCGCGTTAGCATTTTCATAATGAATAGGTATCAAAGAGATACTTAAACAAGTTTCATGGGAAAATCCACTACAAAGTGCGGGATTGAGGGGGTAAGTGTCAATAAAAGCCCCAAGCAGGCGGGGCTTTATCCACAAAGGAGATATCAGGGCGTAATAATCAGCTCAACCCTGTCCAAAGGCTGGATATTTCCTTCCGCACCAAGGGATCTGACGTCTATTCGATTCGATGCAATATTTTTTGACATAATATAATCACGAATAGACAGCGCACGAGACAAGGCCAGACGTCTGTCCGCATTCAAACTGTCATCCTGAGAACTGGCATAGGCTTCAATAATCAGGCGTGAATCCTCGTTTTTGCCCATAGCGGGAATGACTATCTGCTCCAACGTATTAATCTGCGTATCTTTAACCTCTGCCTGTTTTTCCGTGTACAGCATGGTGACTTTTTGTGAGCCGTCAGATTGCTTAACCAAGCTTGGCAGGGGAATTTTCTGTTTGATATTCTCCAGTTTTGCCTGAGCTTCTTCCTGTTTCTGCGGATCTTCCTTTATTTCTTCTTGTTGAATCCGCTCCAAAATAGCGCCGTCAGTCGCAGGCTCCTCCACCTTATCAAAAGTCACTTCTGCCTCAACCGACTGTTTTTTAGCTGCCGGCATGGTTTTAGGCCCTTTGACAACGCCTTCAGAAGAAACTTTCGGCGGCGGCGCCAACTCTATCTTTTCAATATCTTTGAAGGGGGGAGGCGGCGGAATTTCTTCTTTGCTCAAAAGATCAATCGGCTCAGGCCCCGGTTTTACGGGAATTTTTTCTGCCTTTGCTTTTTTAGGCACAGGCGCAGGGGCGGGTTTGGGTTCTTCGGCAGGTTTTATGACTTCTGCTTTAGCAGGCTCCGCTATAGGCGGCGATTTTACTGCTTCAGGTTCTTTCGGCTTTTCCGCAGGTTTTGGTGTGGGCGGGGTAATACTTACTGCCTCTTCGGGCGGTGCCTCTTTGATAATACGCTTCGTCTGTATAGGCGTAGGAAGCTCATTTTCAGCCTGTTCTTCTTCGCTTGGCGCGACCTCTTTTGAAATAACAGGCAGTCCCAGATCTTTGGTCTTTTGGTCGTGGTCAGGAAAATTGGGGGCGCCGAATAAAGGCGGGGGAACATAACCGCCCAGACCACCTGCGTCCTGCGCATAAGCGGGAGTTAAAAATAAAACGGCGAAAACAAAATATGATAAGAAAAGTCTTAGCATAAGAGCCTGTTTAATTATGACGAAACAGATTTCAGTATTTTACGCGTCTGGGTATAGATTTCCTGATTACCCGCTACCAGATTATGGGAGTGAACAGGGTTATCTTCATTATCAATACTGGTGACAAAGCCGCCGGATTCTTTAACAATTAAAACCCCTGCGGCGACATCCCATGCCTTAATCCCGCGTTCCCAATAGGCATCAAATCTGCCTGCGGCAACATAGCATAAATCAAGCGCCGCAGAACCCGAACGCCGCACCATCGGCGCAACAGAGGAGACCGCATTTAATTCTGTTATGTATTGTTTTTGTAATACAGGGTTAAGAGACGCAGAGCCAAACCCGATGGTCGCGCTTTCCATTGTCGTACGACCCGATACGCGAAGACGTTTACCGCTCATAAACGCACCGCCACTGCGTTCTGCCCGAAATATCTCTTCCTTAATAGGATCGTAGACAATACCCGCTTCAACACGGCCCTTGCTTTCCAAGGCAATGGACACACACCAATGCGGAATACCGTGCATAAAGTTATGCGTCCCGTCCAGAGGATCAACAATCCATAGATTATCGGTATCTTCACCTTTGACGGATCCGCTTTCTTCCATCAGGAAGGAGTAAGAAGGGCGGGCTTTCTTCAGCTCTTCATAAATAATTTCTTCGGCGCGTTTATCAGCGGCTGTCACAAAATCAGCCGGCCCTTTGCGGGATACCTGAAGATTTTCAACTTCCCCGAAATCACGCGTTAAGGAACGGCCTGCCTTTTCAGCGGCCTTGATCATGATATTCATGAGGGCGGAAGTAGCGGCCATTATTCTATCGTCTAATCCTTGGCTCGTTCAACATAGGCGCCGTCTTCGGTTTTGACGACAACGCGGGTTCCTACCTCGATATGCGGAGGCACCATGACTTTGGCTCCGTTTTCAAGGATGGCGGGCTTGTAGGAAGTTGTTGCTGTTTGTCCCTTGATAACAGGCTCAGCCTCAACAATTTCCAAGGTTACGGAGTCGGGCAATTGAACGCCCAAAGGCTCCCCTTCAAATGTCTCAATCGTCACCATCATGCCGTCTTGCAGGAAGACAACAGGGTCACCGATAATGTCTTTC
>DAOPJS010000058.1:0-7038 GCA_035399785.1 Alphaproteobacteria bacterium | reverse complement strand
TATGTCATAGCGCATAATGGCCTTTTTAGAAAACGGTTATTTTCTGCCCATGGCGGTCTATAGTCTATACGGGGGTATTCAAAGTCATTTCAGCGCCGATCCATGATATATTTTCAGTCAATCACGGTTTTAAAAACAGGGGAATGATAATGAAAATACTGGTTGTTGATGATGATGATTTTGTCCGCACGGTTATGGCGCAGACGTTGAGCAAAGCAGGACATGATATAGACGAAAGCGCCTGTGGGAATGATGCGCTGAAAAAACTGCAGGAAAATGTCTATGACGTTGTTGTCACCGATATTGTAATGCCCGATCAAAGCGGCGCAACAATCGGTGACTATGTTAAGAATAATCATCTGCCGACAGCGGTTCTGGCCGTCAGTGCCCATAGCCGAAAAGGGGAGGCGCTGGAATTTGCCAATTACTTTGCCGATGATACGCTGAAGAAACCTTTTCGAAAGGAAGATCTGCTGCGCGCGGTTGAAGGGTTATCTCATGGAAATGATATTGAAGCGGCGATGCTTAATCTTTGATTTTTATCCGCCGGCGGATTTTAAGAAATCTTTGACGGCTTTATATTCATGCATCATGTCTTTTAAGATCAGTTTTCTTTCTTGTTTTGTTGCATTTTCCATGGTCTGAGCCGCTGCGCATATTTTATAAAGCCGTTTGGCACCGAACATTCCTGTGCCGCCTTTTAGTTTATGGGCGGATTCAACCCATTGTTTGTTAGGCCCGTCCTGACAATTGTCTTCAAGTGTCTGCAAACTGTCTTCACATTGTTGTAGGAACATATTTTTAAAATAATCTATTTCTTCATTGGTATCGGCGTATTGTTTCAGAACATCCATGTCGACAGGAGCCTTCTGCCTTTTGTTGTTATTGGCGATTTTGTTTTTTGCCTGCGCCGTAAAAATAATCCATTGTTCCATGATGGTTTTAAGGTCATATGCATCAATCGGCTTACTGATATAATCATCCATACCCGCATGCAGGCATTTTTCCTTGGTGCCTTTCATAGCGTCAGCGGTAACCGCAATAATCGGTATGGTTTCAGCATTGGCGGCGCCACATTGACGGATGGCCTTTGTAGCCTCATAGCCGTTTTTCTCCGGCATATGGCAGTCCATCAGTATTAAGTCATAGGTGTTGTTTTCAAAAAATTCTTCGGCTAACAGGCCGTTTTCAACCAGATCAATATTTTTATATCCCATGCGTTTTAACAGCCGAATAATAAAGTCCTGATTAAGCAAGTGATCTTCAGCAACAAGGATTTTTGCTTTTTGAACGGGGATTTTTGTTTCCTGTCTGCTGCGTTTACGTTTTCTGCGTTCATGTCTTAAAGAGAGGGGCGAGGAAGCAGAATTTTGCTGTGCCATAGGGAAGGGGATTTTGAACCAGAAGCTTGATCCTTCGCCAAGTTTACTATTCACACCGATCGTGCCGCCCATTTTTTCAACGAGCTCCTTTGTAATGGCCAATCCCAATCCTGTGCCGCCGAATTTACGGGTTGTCGATAAATCTGCTTGTATGAATTTATCAAAAATACTCTCTAATTTGTCTTCTGCGATGCCGATCCCTGTATCATTTACGGTACAGTGAATTTCAATTTTATTATCAGGAAGTGTTTTTGAATCAACGATGATTTCAATATCCTCCTCCCCGTTTTTAAAAATATCAATTTCCCCGTCATGCATGTATTTCATCGCGTTACTGATAAAATTTGTCAGAACCAGTGTAAGACGAAACGGGTCGCCAACCAGATCGGGTAAATTTTCGTTCAAATAAAAACAATTTAAATAAATGCCGTTTTCGCGGGCGATGGGCAGGGTGGTTTCAACGACATTATCAACGACGTTCTTAAAGTTGAAATTGATTTCTTCCAGCGTCAGATTGCCCGATTCAATTTTTGAAATATCAAGAATATCGTTTACATTTTCGAGCAGGTTTGTAGCCGCCTTATATATTGTTTGTGCCATATCCTTATTGTCATTGCTGAGGGAGTTATCTTCCAGAAACAGGCGTGTCAGGCCGAGGATGCTGTTCAGCGGGGTTCTTAATTCATGCGACATATTGGCCAGAAAATCACTTTTTGCCTGATTGGCTTTGTCGGCTTCTTCCTTTGCTTGTTTTAGATGATCTTCGCGCTGCATCTGTTCGGACATATCAAGGATAAGACCGATAAAAAGCTTTTCATCACCGACGGCGGTTTCAACAATCGTCAGAGACATCGGAAACAGGGCGCCGTTTTTCTTGCGCCCGTTTACCTGGCGGTTAATGCCGTGAAGGCGCGCTGAATAGGTTTGAAGATATTGCGCGATAGAATGGCTGTCCTGATAGATTTCCGGGTTGGGCATCAGGATATTGACAGTTTTACCGATGATATCGGCGGCGCGGTGTCCAAAAATTTCCTCCGCCCGCTTATTAAAGGATTTGATGATGCCGTAAGGATCAACGGTAATAACGCCCTGCACCATGTTATTGACGATGGTGTTGAGATAGCTGCGCTCTTCTTTTGAGATTTTTTCAAATGACATGTTGATTGCATTTAGTTAGATGGCAATCAAAAGAATAAGGCTTTTGCCTTCATTCGAATATATTGAATACTTCTGTATTTAGCGGCGGATTAAAACCATTTCAGAAGTTTGAAGATGGAAATCTGGATGGCGACCATGACAACCAATATGCCGCTGAAAATCCAGAAGGCATTTGAATTATCAACTCCCGGCATACCGCCGATATTAATACCCATAAGTCCTGTAAAAAAGCCGAGCGGCAGGAAAATAGCCGATATAACCGACAGGATATAAAGGTTTTTGTTCAGACGGTCGGACAAGGCGTTTGACAGCTCATCCTTAACGATTTGCGCGCGCTCACGAATGGAATCCAGATCTTCGACGTAGCGTGTCACGCGGTCTAGCGATTCCTGCATGTGGCGTTTTTGGGAAACGTCCAGCCATGGCTGCTCTGATAAGCGCAGATGGGTCATCACATCTTTTTGCGGGGCAATATAACGGCGGAAAACAATTGCGCGCTTTCGGATATTGATAATTTCCTCGCGTTCATCCGGTTCGGGATCGTCAATTATTTTTTCTTCAATATCGTCTACGCGTTCATCCAGTTCCGTCATGATCGGTTCCATCCGTTCAAATAAACGGGCAGTTAATTGGACAATAAAATCGCCGGCATTTTGCGGGCCGCTGCCCTCCATTAAGCGTTCATGGATATCATGGACGGCTTTTAATTGGCGGCGTTGCAGGGTGATAATGCGGTGGGCATCAACCCAGACACGAATGGAAACCATATCTTCCGGGTCTGCATTTTCGTTGAGGTTGACCCCGCGCAGGATCATCAGTGTACCGTCATTAACCTCCATAATACGGGGGCGGGTTTCACTGGCCAGCAGCGCGTTCAAAATAATATTATCAAGGTAAGAAATATTTTGTTGCAGCCACGGACGGGTTTTAGGATGCGTGGCATCCAGATGGACCCATGCCAATGCTTTATCTTTTAATAAATCCGTGATCGCTTCACCTTCAAGCTCTTGCGCGCCGCCATGGCCGTCAAATTTATAAGCATGAAGTATGAAGTTTTGATCAGTCATCTTTTGCTACTTTTTTATCCTTGGTCGTGAATTGTAACGGTAGCTCCGTTTTTAAATGCAGATCGCGCTGCGGAAACGGTATCTCGATCTTATGTTCCTTGAATTTGTGCCAAAGGTCAAACATCACTTCACTTTGAGCGTTCCAGCGGCCCTGCGTGACATCTTCAACCCAGAACATAATGATAAAATCAACGGAGCTGTCGCCGAAATTACGCAGAAAACAGACGGGCTCAGGCTCTTTCATACATCTGGGGTGGTTTTTAGCAGCTTCAAGTGCCAGATCACGTGCTTTTTCAATATCAGAGTTATAAGATACACCGAAAGGAATATCGATCCTTGCCTTATTGCTGGTCAGTGTCCAGTTGGTCACGCGTTTGGTGATAAAATCTTCGTTCGGAACAATAATTTCTTTTCCGTCCAGTGTTTCCAGCAATGTCGAGCGGGAGGAAGATTTACGGACATACCCAAATGTTCCGTCTTCCAATTCCACCAGATCATCAGGTTTTAAGGCACGTTCCAGAACAAGAATCATGCCGCTGACAAAGTTGGCGGCAATTTTCTGCAAACCAAAACCAAGACCGATACCGACGGCCCCACTGAGGACAGTTAAGCTGGTCAGGTCAATACCAAGGGCATTTAATGTCACCAAGAATGCAACAAAGTAGATGATAATCTGAAATATCTTTTGAAAGAGCGCTTTATTCGCCGCGCGGATTTTACGCATTTTCTTAATACGTTTTTCTGCAAATTCGGAGACAATCGCCGCCGTCCAGAAAATGACGATAATAGACAGAAGCCCCTTTAACGCGGTATAGAGGCTGACTTTAAAATTACCGACCTGAAATGTCAGCTGCGGCGTATCCAGATATTCCTTAGCCTCGGAAAAATGCCCCTGTGACCAAAGCCATAAAATAGCGGCCAGCACTATAAAAAGGAGCGCTTTGGCGTGTAGCCCCTGCGGTTTGATAATTGTCATCCAGATGTTTTTCATGAAACAAGTTTATAACGCAGTTTCAGGCAAAACGAAATATCTCTTTCAGGGATAAAATCAGAATTAAACGACAATATTGCCGTTGGCATAAAGCGTGGCTTCATCAAGTCCGGTTATGTTATCCAATTGCGCAATTGTTTGGAAACTTGTACCGCCGCTGAGGCCGTTGGCATCAACCTGAACAAGGGTATCTGTGCCGCTGACGGTGAATTGAACATAGTCTGTGATCGTCCCGCTGAACCCTGTGATAATATCGGAGATATCCAGTATATCACCGTCAATCGTGGAAAAATCGCCGATGATATCCGTGTCGGCAAAAGCGCTTGCCGCTTCGAAAACAAAAGTGTCGCTGCCGCCGCCGCCGAATAATGTATCCAGACCGTCACCACCGTAGATAATGTCATCTCCGTCCGATAGTGCTCCTGCATTCGATACGCTGACATCTGCATAAGATTGCAGATTTGTATAACTGCCGCCTGTATCCGGTCCTGTCATTTCAACGGTTAAAACATTACCGCCGCCTCGTTCAAAGAAGGTGGCCTCTAATATATAGGTTCCTGCAGCCAGTGCCTGTCCCGCGCTTGTTACTGTGACAACGCCGTGAAGGCCGTCGTTATTGACAATTTGGGTGCCGTTCAAATAGAGCGCACTACCGTCATCGGATGATGTTCGGAAAGTGTAAGTTCCCCCCGTCGTAATGGTGAGTGTGGTTGTAAATTTCAGGGCGTAATTATCACCCGTATCATAAGCCGCAGGATCGAGATTTGTCGCCACACCGGAGTCGGTGACAGTATTGCTGTTATCTCTTCCGCCATTCAAAGTAAATCCGGCTGTTGCCAGGTTGCTCGGCGTTGTTCCAAGATCATAATATTGATAATACCACCCTTGTACCCCTGCGAGAGGATCTGAGTCATAATCGCCATAAATAATGTCATCGCCTGCACCGCCATAAATTGTGTCACTGCCTGCCGAAGTACCAATCAATGTTTCTGCGTCCCATTCAATCACATAGTCTTGGCTGCTGGTCACGTTGAGGTCATTCCATGTGCCGTTGGTACGAATGGTTGCGCCGTCCTCATTTCCACTATTATTGGGCTCACCGCCATTCCAGTTTTCGTACATTCCCCCGACAGGAGAACCGGCCGCCGCTCCCGACCAGAATTGCTGTCCGGCTTCGGGACCATCCATCCATATCCACGCCCCTTCGGTTGTTGCGTCGGAAGCTCCTATCCAGCTGTCAGCTACGATTAAATTATCAATAAATGAATTTTCTGCGGCGCTGGTAATATTGACCAGATGGCCCGCCACACCGTTAATTGTGGTTGCCAGAGCATTTGCGCGGGCTGTTGCCAGATTGGCATTTGTGGTCACAAGTTGATAAAAACTATTGCTGGAGGCGTTATAAACAACCCCCGGGTTGGCGTTTAAAATATCGTTGATTGCGGTGTTCCGATCTACGATGCCATCGCCGTAAATAATATCGTTTCCGTTGCCGCCATCGATAGAGTCGTTTCCGCCGCCTGAATCAATTGTGTCGTTATCATCACCACCATTAATAATGTCATCACCGCTGCCGCTTACTATTGTATCATCACCGCTGCCACCGTTCAGTGTGTCATTGCCTACGCCGCCGATTAAAACATCATCACCTGCATCACCGTTTAAAATATCATCACCGCCATAGCCATAGATGAAGTCATTGCCGTCACCGCCGTTCAGCGTGTCGGCTGAATCATCATCGCTCATCAGCCCTGCATCCCATTCGATCACATATCTGTGACTGGATGTATCGGGCCAGTCATGCCAGGTACCGTTTGTATAAAGAACGGAATTATGTTCGGTATTATTTTGCGGCTGCCCACCAGCCCAGTTTTCAAACATATTGTTTTGGGCAACACCTGTAATATTACTGAATTGAATACCGTCTTCTACGCCGCCAACCCATCGCCACTCACCGCTAACGACGTTATCTGTTCCGCCCATCCATGTTGTGCCGCTTATTAAACTTGCAACATAGGTATTTTCAGTCGCACTTGTTATTGTTACCAAATGTCCGCTTACTCCATTCAGCATTGCTGCCTGAGCATTGGCAAGTGCAGTCGCATAAGTTGTCGCGGTGTTCATATATTGGTAAAAAGAATTGGTTTCGGCATTAAAAACCACACCGGGATTTGCTTTTAGAATTGTTTGAATTTCTGTCACGGTCAGGCCGTGCCCATGCAGCGTATCATTTCCTGTTCCGCCGTATAATATGTCGGCGCCTGTTCCGCCGACAAGAACATCTGTCCCTGCATCGCCATAGAGTGTATCGGCCCCGTCTTCACCGCTTAAGACGTCATTATTATTTCCTCCGTACAGCGTATCATTATCGGCGCGCCCGTTCAGGATATCATCACCGTCATTACCGCTGAGGGTGTCATCACCGTTATCACCGACGAGG